>NZ_JBCGFB010000058.1:0-36414 GCF_038752175.1 Nocardia sp. No.11
CGGGGCGCCTGGCGGGCGGGTGGGGTGCGTGACGGTGTCGCGGGCACCCTGGTGCCCGGCGCCCCGGCCTCCTACGCCGTGTGGGACGCGGGCGATCTCGTCGTCGCGGCGGCCGCCGACACGGTGCAACGCTGGTCGACCGACCCGCGGTCGCGCGTGCCCGGTCTGCCGCGGCTCGATCCCGGTGCCGACCTGCCGACCTGCCTGCGCACGGTGCACAACGGCGCCACCATCTACCGCGCCTGACCACGACCGCACCGGCACACCAATCACGGAGCAGGACACCATGATCCACCCCGCCACCGAACCAGGGCCCGACGCCACGACCGCCGACGCGGCCGGGTCGGGCCCGACCGACCCCGCGACCCCGGGCAGTGCGGCGGGCGGTGACCGGTTCGGTGTCCTGGCTCGCATGGCGACGGCCGTCGCGGGTGGTCTGCTGCTGTTCGGCAGCTTTCCGCCCCGGCCGTGGTGGTTCCTCGCGCCGATCGCGCTGGCGCTGCTCACCGTCGCGGTCCGGGGACCGGGCACGCTGCGGGGTGGATTCGGCTACGGCTTCCTCGGCGGGTTCGCCTTCTTCGTCCCGCTGCTGCCGTGGACCGGCATCTACGTCGGGCCGGTGCCGTGGCTGGCCTTGTCGACCGCGTGCGCGGTGTTCATCGGCCTGTGGGGCGTGCTCGCCCGGTGGCTGAGCGGGCTGCCCGGCTGGCCGGTCTGGCTCGCGCTCGCCTGGACGGCCACCGAATGGGCGAGGTCGAGTTTCCCCTTCGGTGGATTCCCGTGGGGGCGTGTCGCTTTCGGGCAGGCCGACGGCTGGTACCTCCCCCTGGCCGCCTACGGCGGCGCGCCGCTGATCGGGTTCGCCGTCGCGCTGACCGGCACCGGCCTGGCCGCGCTGGCGCTGCGCGTGCTCGCCTGGGCGCGCACGCCGGCGCCGCGGGCGATCGGCCGGGGCACGCGGATCGGATTTGCCACCGCCGCCGTCACTGTGGCTATCATGCCCCTCGCCGGAGTGATCCTCCGGCCGACGCTGCCCGCCCCGGACGACGGCCACCGGACGATCACGGTCGCCGCGATCCAGGGCAGCGTGCCGCGGTTGGGCCTGGAGTTCAACGCCCAGCGGCGGGCCGTGCTGGACAACCACGTCCGGCGCACCGAGGAGCTCGCCGACGCCGTCGACCGCGGGCAGTCACCCCGGCCGGACGTCGTGATCTGGCCGGAGAACTCCTCCGATATCGATCCACTGCGCAACGCCGACGCCGCCGCGGAGATCAGCGAGGCCTCCCAGCGGATCGGCGCGCCGATCCTGGTCGGCGCAGTCCTGGTGAACGGTGACCGTACGACCACCAACTCGGTCATGGTGTGGAACGGCGCGGCCGGGCCCGCCGATCGGCACGACAAGAAAATCATCCAGCCGTTCGGCGAATACCTGCCGATGCGCGGTTTCTTCCGATTGTTCTCGTCCTATGCCGACCAGGCCGGATATTTCGTGCCCGGCGATGGTGACGGAACGGTCACGGCGGCGGGGGTGCGGATCGGGGTTGCCACCTGTTATGAGGTGGCGTTCGATCGGGCATTCCGGGAATCGATGGCCGCGGGCGCCGAACTGCTGACCGTGCCGACCAACAACGCGACCTTCGGCCGCAGCGAGATGACCTACCAGCAGATGGCCATGTCGCGGGTGCGGGCGGTCGAGCACGGCCGCGCTCTGGTCATCGCAGCAACCACCGGGGTCAGTGCGATCATCACCGCGAACGGCGAGATCGCACAACAGTCCGAGCAAGTCGTGCCCGCCGCGCTGGTCGCCCAGCTACCATTGCGCGACACGACGACGATCGCGACGCGGATCGGCGCGGCGCCAGAAGTGACGTCCGTTATTCTGACCGCGATCGGCGTGGCGCTGGTGTTTTTCCGGCGTAGGCGAGCGAATCAGGCGCAGGTTTCGCGAAGCTCGCAGAATTCCGAATAAGCGGTTTGTTTCAACCCGGGGGAAGCGGCCGAAAGTAGCTGCTACAGGGGTGTATTCCACAGAGCTCGAAACAAATCCACATCGGTAGCCATCCGGCTGCCGGAGTACTCCGAATCTATGGGCGTGGATAGCCACGCCCAGGGCCGTCGTGTGCCCGGGCGCTGCTCGGGGAGTTGTGACACAAAGGCAGAACGGAGTGCTTGATGAGTTCATTGGCCACCGACCGCGTCAGCTCATGCCTCACCGACGACGATCCGGGCCAACCGTTCGCTCTCTCGCCCGGTCAGACGGCCCTGTGGTACGCGCAACGGATCCGGCCCGATATTCCCCTCACGATCGCTCATTACGTCGAACTGCACGGTGACCTGGACGTCGGCCGGTTGCTGTACGCGGTCGAACGCTACGGTGCCGAATCCCAGGTGGGACACGTGCGCCTACTCGAGATCGACGGCGTGCCACATCAGCGGGTCGACCTGGCGTGGCGGCCGGGCTGGGCCCGGATCGACCTGCGCGGCGAGCCCGACCCGCGCGCCGCGGCGCTGCGCTGGATGAACGACCACGCCAGCACCCCCATCGATATGGAGCGCGAGCCGCTCACCGTCAATGTCGTGTTGCGGATCGGTGACCAGGACTGGTTCTGGTACGAACGCGGACACCACATCGTTATCGACGGTTACGGTGCGATGAACGCGCTGACTCGCACGGCCGAGATATACACCGCCATCGGCGAGCAGCGCGAACCGTCGGTCTCGCGCGCCGCCGCGCTGGTCGACCTCTACGCCGACGAGTCCCGCTACCGCGAGTCCAGCCGCTGCCGCGCCGATCGCGAGTACTGGACCGAACAGCTCGCCGGTGTGGGCGAGCCGATGACGCTGTCGTCGGTGACCGTCACCGGCGACACCCACGATCCGGGTCGGCATCGCGCCACCGCGGTCCTCGATCCCGATCTCGACACCCTGCTCACCGAGGCGATCGCCACGCACGGCTCGGCCAACTCCGCGCTCATCGTCGCGGCGCTGGCCGCCTACGTGCGGTCGGTGACCGGTGACTCCGATGTCGTTCTGAGCCTTCCGGTCTCGGCCCGCACCACCGTCGCGTTGCGCCGTTCGGCGGGTGTGGTGTCGAACGTGGTGCCGCTGCGGGTGCGCTTCGACGAGCACACCACCGTGGCCGACGTCGTGCGCCAGACCGAGCTGCAGATCACCGGCGCGCTGCGGCACCAGCGCTACCGTTCCGACGACATCCGCCGCGATTGCGGCTACTCGCGCGACGCGCGTGGCTTCTTCGGCCCGATGGTCAACATCATGCTGTTCCACGACGAGCTGAAGTTCGGCGACATCGCCGGCCAGCTGCACGTGCTCGCGACCGGCCCCGTCGAAGACCTCTCGATCAACATCTACAACGGCGACGGCGGCCGCATCCAGCTCGACTTCGAAGCCAATCCCAAGCTCTACGGTGAGGCCGAGGTCGCCGCCCACCACGGGCGCTACCTGGATTTCCTCGCCCGCTTCCTGGCTGCCGAGCCCACCACCCCCACCCGCGCGCTGACCGCGATCACCACCGCGGAGCAGGCGCGGGTCCTGCGTGAGTGGAACGCCACCGAGATGCCGGTGCCGACCGCCACGCTGGTGTCGCTGTTCACCGACCAGGCGCGGCGCAGCCCGCATGCCGTCGCGCTCGAATTCGGCGACCGCGCCATCGGTTACGCCGAACTCGCCGATCGGGTGAACCAGCTGGCGCGCGAGCTCATCGCGCGGGGTGCCGGCCCGGAGACGACGGTCGGGCTGTGCCTGCACCGCAGTATCGAGATGGTCATCGGCATGTACGCGGTCCTCGCCACCGGCGCCGCGTACCTGCCGCTGGACCCGGAACACCCCGCCGACCGCATCGAATCCGTGGTGGCGCAGGCGCGGCCGGTGTGCGTGCTCACCGCGGCCCGCGACCTGGTGCGCCTGCCCGAGGGCGTGGCGCGGGTGGATCTGGACACCCTCGACGTCACCGGGCACGACGTCGCGCCGATCACCGACGCCGATCGGCGCGCGCCACTGCGCCCCGAGCACCTCGCCTACGTCATCTTCACCTCCGGCTCGACCGGCAAGCCCAAGGGCGTCGGCGTCACGCACGCGTCGATCGTCAACCGGCTGCGCTGGATGCAGGCCGAGTACCCGCTCGACCACACCGACGCCGTCCTGCAGAAGACGCCCGCCACCTTCGACGTATCGGTGTGGGAGTTCTTCTGGCCGTTGCAGGTCGGCGCGCGCCTGGTCGTCGCCGCGCCCGACGGACATCGGGACCCGGCCTACCTCGCCCGCATCATCACCGAGAAATCCATCACCACGGCGCATTTCGTGCCGTCGATGCTGTCGCTGTTCGTCACCGACCCGCGGGTGGCAGGCGGGGCCGGGCTGCGCCGGGTGTTCTGCAGTGGGGAGGCGTTGCCGGGAGCCACCGTCGCCGACTTCCACACCGCGCTGCACGGCCCGACCGGTGGTCCGGAGCTGCACAACCTGTACGGGCCCACCGAGGCGGCCGTCGACGTCACCTATTGGCCGTGCCCGGCCGAGGCGACCACGGTGCCGATCGGCTCGCCGGTGTGGAACACCCAGACCTACGTGCTCGACCCGCAGCTGCGCCCGGTCCCGCCCGGGGTCGTCGGCGAGCTCTACCTGGCGGGCACGCAGCTGGCGCGCGGATACCTCGGCCGTCCCGATCTGACCGCCGACCGATTCGTCGCCAATCCGTTCACTCCCGGTGCGCGCATGTACCGCACCGGTGACCTGGCGCGCTGGCAGCTCGACCGGCCGATCCTGGAATACCTGGGGCGCACCGACTTCCAGGTCAAGATCCGCGGTCTGCGCATCGAACTCGGTGAGATCGAATCCGCGCTGCTCGCTCAGGACCACATCGCCCGCGCGGTCTGTGTAGCACGCGCGGGGCGCACCGGTGACGACGAACTCGTCGCCTACGTGGTGGCCACGCCGGGCAGCGCGGCCCCCGAGCCCGCCGTCCTGCTGTCGGGACTGCGACGCGGTCTGCCGTCCTACATGGTGCCCTCGGCGCTGGTCGTACTCGACGAACTGCCGTTGAGCGCCAACGGCAAGGTCGATCGCAAGGCGCTGCCCGAGCCGACCGTGGGCGTGCGGCTCACCACCGGTGCCGCCGCACCGCAGACCGAGCTGGAATGCGCGCTCGCCGAGATCTTCACCGAGGTGCTGGCCCTCGACGGCACCGCGATCGGCATCGAGGACAGCTTCTTCGATCTCGGCGGCAACTCGCTGGTCGCGGCCCGCGCGGTCGCGCGGATCAACACCACCCTCGACGCGAACCTGACCATCCGGGACCTGTTCGAGGCGTCGACCATCGCGGCGCTGGCCGGCTACATCAGCACCCACAAGCCCGAAACCTCCACGCCGAAGCTGGTTCCCGCGGTCCGGCCCGAACGGGTGCCGCTGTCGCTGGCCCAGCAGCGGCTGTGGATTCTCAACCGATTCGCCGAACACGCCGCGGCCTACAACATGCCGCTCGCGTTGCGCCTGACCGGGCGCCTCGACCTCGACGCCCTGCGGGCCGGCCTGCGCGACGTGCTGGACCGGCACGAGAGCCTGCGGACCAGTTTCCCGGAGGGGCCGGACGGCGCCTACCAGCTGATCCATCCCGCGGCCGCGGTGGAACCGGACCTGGCACCGGTCGACGTCGTCGCTGCCGATCTCACCGACCTCGTCGCCGAGGCGACCGGCCGCGGCTTCGATCTGCGCACCGAGACCCCGTTGCGGGTCGCCCTGTTCCGGGTCGGCGCCGACGAGCACGTCCTGCTGGTGGTGCTGCACCACATCAGCGGCGACGGTTGGTCGATCGCGCCGCTGGCCAGGGACCTGATGTCGGCCGTGGCCGCCAGGGCGCAGGGCGCCGCGCCGCAGTGGACCCCGCTGCCGGTGCAGTACGCCGACTTCGCGCTGTGGCAGCGGGAACTGCTCGGGGACGAGACCGATCCCGAAGCGCCCCTGGGCAAGCAGCTCGGCCACTGGCGCGACGCGCTGGCGGGGCTGCCCGATCAGCTCGACCTGCCGCTGGACCGCCCGCGCCCGCTGCGGCGCGGCACCGGCGGCGACACGGTGGGATTCACCATCGACGCCGAAATGCGCCGGGCGGTGAGCGAACTCGCGCACAGCCACGGCGTGAGCATGTTCATGGTGCTGCACGCGGTCCTGGCGGCCCTGCTGGCCCGGATCTGCGCGGGCAACGACATCACCATCGGCACGCCCATCGCGGGCCGGTCCGATCCGGCCCTCGACGAGCTGGTCGGCATGTTCGTCAACACGCTGGTGCTGCGCACCGAGGTCGACCCGGCCGCCGGCTTCGACCGGATGCTCGACCAGGTCCGCGAGACCGACCTCGACGCCTTCGCCAACCCCGACGTGCCGTTCGAGCGCCTCGTCGACCTCGTCAACCCGGAACGCTCCACGGCCCGGCACCCGCTGTTCCAGGTGATGCTGTCCTACGACCGCACCCCGGAACTGCGGGTCGAATTGCCCGGTGTCAGTGCCGAACTCGTGCCGCTGGAGTCCGGCGTCGCCAAGTTCGACCTGCAGCTCGAGGTGCGCGACAACCACGACGACGGACCACTGGACGCCGAATTCGGCTTCGCCACCGACGTCTTCGATCGCGCGACGGTCGAGGCCATCGCCCGCCGGTTCACCACGCTGCTGGCCGCGGTGGTGGCCGACCCGACCCGGCCGATCGGCGATCTCGACCTGCTCGAGCGCCGCGAGATCGCGCGGCTGGTGCCCGTCGCGGGCGCACCGGCCGAGCCCGCCGGCACCCTGGCCCGGCTGCTCGGGGAGATCGCGCAGCGGCTGCCGGACGCCGTCGCCGTGCGCTACCTCGGCTTCGACACCACCTACCGCGAGCTCGACGAACGCTCGAACCGGTTGGCGCGCAGCCTGATCGCGCACGGCGCCGGTCCGGAAGCGGTGGTCGCGGTCGCGCTGCCCCGCAGCCTGGAGTCGATCGTCGCCATCTGGGCGGTGGCCAAGTCCGGCGCCGCGTACGTGCCCGTCGATCCGGCCTACCCGGCCGAGCGGATCGCACACATGATCGGCGACTCCGGCGCCGCGCTCGGGCTCACCCTGCCCGAACACCTCGCCGCGCTGCCCACCACCACGGGCAAGCACCGCAAGGCGCCGGAGTGGCTGGTGTTCGGCACCGCCGAATTCGAGGCGGACTGCGCGAGCCGTTCGGCCACCCCGCTCACCGACACCGACCGCAGTCACCCGATGCGTGCCGGTCAGCCCGCGTACCTGATCTACACCTCCGGGTCGACGGGCACGCCCAAGGCCGTGGTCGTCACCCATGCCGGCATCGCCTCGCTCGCCAGCGAGCAGACGCAGCTGTTCAAGGTGACCGACGCGGCGCGGACCATGCATTTCTCCTCGCCCAGCTTCGACGCCTCGGTGCTCGAGCTGCTGCTCGGCTTCGCCGCGGGGGCGACCGTCGTCGTCGCGCCCGCCGATCTGTACGGCGGCGTGGAACTGGCGAACTTCCTGCGCTCGGAGCGGATCACCCACGCGTTCATCACTCCGGCCGCGCTGGCCACGGTGCCCGCCGGCGACTTCCCGGACCTGGGCACGGTCATCGTCGGTGGTGAGGCCTGCTCGGACGAGCTGGTGCAGCGGTGGGCGACGAACTACCGGATGCACAACATGTACGGGCCGTCGGAGGCGACCGTCGCGGTCACCGCGAGCGCGGCCATGGTGGCGGGGGAGCCGGTGCCGTTGGGCGCGCCGGTGCGTGGCATGCGGCTGTTCGTGCTCGACGGCCGTCTGCGCCCGGTGCCGCCGGGGACCCCGGGTGAGCTCTACGTGTCCGGTCCCGGTGTCGCCCGCGGCTATCTCGGCAAGCTCGCGCTCACCGCGCAGCGATTCGTCGCCAACCCGCACGGGCGCGTCGGCGAACGCATGTACCGCACCGGCGATCTCGTCGTCTCCGACGCCGTGGGCCGATTGCGCTTCCTCGGTCGCGCCGACGACCAGATCAAGATCCGCGGCTTCCGGATCGAACTGCGCGAGATCGACCACGTCCTGCGCGAACACCCGGGCGTGCGCTCGGCGCTGACCGTCGTGCACGTCGACGAGCAGGGCCAGCAGCGGCTCGCGTCGTACGTGACCGCCGACCGCCCGGTCGACCCGGCCGCGGTGCTCGACACCGCGCGCGGCAGGCTGCCCGGCTACATGGTGCCGGCCGCGCTGGCCGTGCTGGACCGGATGCCGGTGACCCCGGCGGGCAAACTGGACCGAAAGGCGCTGCCCGCACCGGAATTCGCCGTCGCCGCCGGATCACGCGCACCTCGCACGCACCTGGAGATGCGGGTCGCCGCGGTATTCACCGAGATTCTCGGCCGCCCGGTTCCCGGCGCCGAGGACAGCTTCTTCGAGATCGGCGGCAACTCGCTGCTGGCCACCCGGCTCGCGGCGGCCGTGCACGCGGATTTCAGTGTGGACCTGCCGGTCCGGCAGATCTTCGAGGCGCCGACCGTGGCGGGCATCGCCCAGCTGATCACGGAAGCGCCCCGGACGCAGCGGGTGGCGCTGGCGGTACACACCCCACGCCCGGGACGCATACCACTGTCGCTGCCGCAGCAGCGGCTGTGGTTCCTCAACAGATTGTCCCCCGAATCCAGCGCCTACAACATCGCATTCGTCTTGCGAATCGGCGGAGATCTGGACATCAGCGCTTTGCGGTCCGCACTCACCGATCTGGTGGAGCGCCACGAGGTGCTGCGCACGATCTTCCCGGAGGATCTGTCCGGCGCCCAGCAGATCGTGCTGCCGGTCGCCGCGGCGCTGCCCGCGCTCGAGGCCGTCGACGCCGATCCGGACCAGGCGCTCGATGCGCTGACCACGTTGGCCCGGCAGGGCTTCGACCTCACCGGCCAGACCCCGCTGCGGGCCCGGCTGCTGCGGGTCGGGCCGGGGGAGCATCTGCTCGGCGTGGTCGTGCACCACATCGCCGCCGACGGCTGGTCGCTCGGTCCGCTCACCCGGGACCTGGCGCTGTCGTATGTGGCCAGGGCGGCGGGCACCGAACCGGTGCGCGCGCCACTGCCCGTGCAGTACGCCGACTTCAGCCTGTGGCAGCGCGCGGTTCTCGGCGCTGAGGACGACCCGGACAGCATCGCCGCCACCCAGCTCGCGCACTGGCGCGCGGCCCTGGCCGAACTGCCCGACGAACTGCCGCTGCCGTTCGACCGGCCGCGTCCGGCCGAACCGACCGGAGTGGCGGGCAGCGTGCGGTGTGAGATCTCGGCACCGTTGCAGCGCGCCATGCAGGAGCTGGCTGCGGAGACGGGTGTCAGCTTGTTCATGGTGGTCCGCTCGGCGCTGGCGGTGCTGTTGCGCAGCGTCACCGGTGGTCGCGACATCCCGATCGGCACGCCGGTGGCCGGCCGCACCGACATCCAGCTCGACGATCTGGTCGGCATGTTCGTCAACACGCTGGTCCTGCGGTCCGACGTGGACCCGGGCCGCAGCTTCGTCGACCTGCTGCACGCCGACCGCGACGACGAACTCGCCGCGATCGCCAACTCCGACCTGCCGTTCGAGCGCGTCGTCGACGCGCTCGGCCGCGACAGCAGGGCGAGCAACCGGCACCCGCTGTTCCAGGTCGCGCTGAGCATGCAGGACGACCGCACGCCGGAACTGGAACTGCCGGGTCTGCGGCTGGCGGCCGAGGAACTCGACATCGCCCGCGCCAAGTTCGATCTGGAGCTGCGGGTGGCGCCCGGCGACGGCGAGACCCGCACGTTCGACTTCGTGTACGCCGCCGAGATGTTCGACGCCGCCACGGTCGAGACCATGGCCATCCGGTTCGTCGAGATCCTCACCCAGGTGACGGCCGATCCGCGACAGCTGGTCTGCGAGATCGACGCCCTCACGGTGCCCGAGCGCCGGTCGCTGGTGCCCGCGCAGGGACCGGCCGCGGTGACCCCGATCGTGCTGGCCGACATCGTCGAACGCGCGGCCACCACCTTCGCCCATCGCCCGGCCCTGCGCTGGTTCGCCGGCGGCAGCGTCGCCGGTGCGGTGGGGGAGCTGAACTACGACGAGGTCGGCTTCCGGGCGCATCGGCTCGGGCGTGCGCTGATCGCTCGCGGCATCGGCACCGGCGACCGCGTCGCGGTCGGCCTGACCCGCGGATTGGACTGCGCGCTGGCCATTTTCGGCGTCGCGGCCAGCGGCGCGGCCTTCGTGCCGGTCGACCCGCGCTACCCCGCCGACCGGGTGCGGCACATGCTCACCGACTCCGGTGCGCGCGCGGTGATCACCACGACGGCTGATGCCGAGTCGCTGCGCGAGGCGGCCGGTCCACTCGACACCCAGTGGCTGCTGGTGGACGACGAGGCACTGCACGCCGAACTGGCGGGCTACGACAGCGTGCCGATCACCGACGCGGAGCGCATCCGGCCGGTGCGCCCCGCCGACCTGGCCTACCAGATCTACACCTCGGGCTCCACGGGTCTGCCGAAGGGCGTGACCGTCACCCACAGCGGTCTGGTGAGCCTGGCGGTGGACCTGCAGGAGCGGATGGGCCTGGACCGCTTCGCCCGCACGTTCTTCTTCTCCACCCCGAGCTTCGACGTCTCCGTGCTCGACATGCTGCTGGCGGTCTGGTCCGGGGCCGAGATGGTGATCGGCCCGATCGACATCTACGGTGGCGACGAGCTCGGCGCGCTGCTCGAGCGTGAGGACATCACCCACACCTTCCTGACCCCGGCGGTGCTCGCCTCGATCGACGCCACCCGCTGGCCGCTGCCGCGGCTGCGCGGACTCATGGCCGGCGGCGAGGCCGTGCCGCCGGACCTGGTGGAGAACTGGGCGCCGGGCCGCCGGTTCGTGAACGCCTACGGCCCCACCGAGTTCACCGTCATCGCGGCGATGTCGCAGCTGCGCGTCGGTGTCCCGGTGACCATCGGCACGCCGGTGCGTGGTGCGCAGGTCCTCGTGCTGGACGAGCGGCTGCGGCCGGTCGCCACGGGCGTGCCCGGCGAGCTCTACCTCGGCGGCGCGGGCATCGCGCAGGGGTACCACCAGCGGTCCGGCCTGACCGCCGGGCGCTTCGTCGCGGATCCGGCCGGGCCCGCGGGCGCCCGGATGTATCGCACCGGTGACGTCGTGCGCTGGACCGCCGACGGCGAACTGGACTACCTGGGCCGCAGCGACCACCAGGTCAAGGTGCGTGGCTTCCGGATCGAGCTCGGCGAGATCAGCGCCGTGCTCGGCAGCCATCCCGAGGTGCGCTTCGCGCACACCGAGGTCAGGCGGATCGCCGGCGACGACCGCATCGTGTCCTGGGTGCAGCTGGCCGAGGGCACCGACCCGACCGAACTGGCTCGGGTCCGAAACCACGCGGCGGCCCGGCTGGCCGGGCACATGGTGCCCGCGTCGCTGACCCTGCTCGACCGCGTACCGCTGACCCCGGTCGGCAAGCTGGACCGGGGCGCGCTGCCGGAACCGGAGTTCACCGCCACCGCGGGCCGCGCGCCGCAGACCGCGTCCGAGCGGCTCGTCGCGCGGGTGTTCGAGGAACTGGTCGGCGGTAACGAGGTCTCCGCCACCGACAGCTTCTTCGACATCGGCGGCAACTCGCTGCTGGCCACCCAGCTGGTGGCGCGGCTGGCCGCCGCCAGCAATGTGCGGCTGGAGGTGCGGACCGTGTTCGCCGCGCCGACCGTCGAAGAGCTGGCCGCGCTCATCGAGTCCGGGCCGTCCGGCGACGAAGGCCGCCCCGACCTGGTGAAGCAGGAACGCCCGGAGCGGATTCCGCTGTCCGCGGCCCAGCGCAGGCTCTGGTTCCTGAACCGGTTCAACGCGGGCGCCGAGGGCGAGAGCCAGTCGGCGGGCGCCTACAACATCCCGGTCGTGCTGCGCTTGCACGGCCCGATCGACCTCGATGCGCTCATTGCGTCTTTGCACACGGTGCAACGTCGGCACGAGACCCTGCGCACGGTGTTCCCGGAGAGCGCGGGCGAGCCCGAACAGCTCGTACTCGATCCGGAGATCGCGGCCGTCACGCTGTTCCACGCGACGGCGACCCCCGACGAGGTCGGCGCCGCGGTGACCCGCTTCGTCACCCCGGGCTTCGACCTGTCGTCCTCGGTGCCGATGCGAGCCGCGTTGATCACCGTCGACCACACCGGCCTGCCGGTACCCGCCCAGGCCAAGCTGGCCGTCGCGGGGTCCAAGGAGCACGTGCTGGTGCTCGTCGTGCACCACATCGCGATGGACGGCTGGTCGCTGGAACCGCTGGCCGGGGAAGTGGCCGCCGCCTACCGCGGCATCCGCGAGGGCGAGCCGTTCGGCGAGCTGATCCCGGAGATCCAGTACACCGACTACACGCTGTGGCAGCAGGAACTCCTCGGCACCGAGGACGACCCCGACTCGTTGATCAGCAAGCAGCTCGCGCACTGGCGCGAGGCGCTCGACGGCCTGCCCGAACTGATCACGGTCCCGGCCGACCGGCCGCGCCCGCCGGTGCCCTCCTACCGGGGCGGCACGGTCGACTGCGAGGTCGACGCGGCCACCCACCGGGCGCTGCGCGGCATCGCCACGGCCAACAACGTCAGCATGTTCATGGTGTTGCACGCGGCCCTGGCCGTGCTGCTGCACCGGGTCACCGGTGACGACGACATCGCCGTGGGTACCGCGACGGCGGGCCGTGGCCACCCGGCCCTGGACTCGATGATCGGCATGTTCGTCAACACCCTGGTGCTGCGCACCGAGGTCACCGACGAGCGCGCCTTCATCGACCTGCTGCGTTCGGTGCGCGACCGCGACCTCGACGCGTTCGCCAACGCCGACATGCCGTTCGAGCGGCTCGTCGAGGTGCTCAATCCGGCGCGCTCCCAGGCACATCACCCGCTGTTCCAGGTGATGTTGTCGGTGCGCAACGCCCCGGTGCGGATGCTCGAGCTGCCCGGGCTGCGGATCGAGGCGGTCGAGGCCGACGCCGGCATCGCCAAGTTCGACCTGCAGTTCACCTTCACCGAGACCGAGACCGCCGCGCGCGTCGCCGACGGTGTCACGCTGGCGGTGAACTACGCGGCGGACCTGTTCGACGAGGTCACCGCGCGCAGGCTGGGCGACCGGCTGGTGCGGCTGCTCACCGCGGTCGCGGCCGATCCGAACACGGCCGTGGGCGACCTCGCGCTGCTCGACGCCGTCGAGTGGACCGCGCTCGCGCCGGTGCACGGCACCCGCGCGGATACCCCGGTCAGCTTCGCCGAGGTGTTCGGTGCCGCCGTCGCCCGGTCCAGGGACGCGGTGGCGCTGTGTGCCGGCGACACGGTCGTCACCTACGACGCGCTCGACCGCTGGACCAACCGGCTCGCCCGGGTCCTCATCGCTCAGGGCATCGGCCCGGAAAGCCTGGTGGCCCTGGGAATTCCGCGCTCGGTGGAGTCGGTGGCGACGATGCTCGCCGTCGCCAAGGCCGGTGCGGCGTTCGTCCCGGTCGACCCCAACTACCCGGCCCAGCGGATCAGCCACATGCTCACCGATTCCGGTGCGGCCGTGGGCCTGACCCTGCTGGCGCACCGCGACCGGCTGCCCGGCGACTGCCGTTGGCTGGTGCTCGACGATCCGCACACCCGCGCGAAGGTGCTCGGCACCGACGATTCGCCGGTCACCGACGCCGACCGGATCCGGCCGCTGCGGGTGGCCAACCCGGCGTACGTGGTCTACACCTCCGGTTCCACCGGTACGCCGAAGGGCGTGGTGGTGACCCACGGCGGCATCTCGAACTTCGCCGCCGAGTGCGCGGATCGCTACGACGTGCGGCCCGGCAGCCGGGTCCTGCACTTCGCCACGCCGAGTTTCGACGGGTCGATGCTCGACATCCTGTTCGCGCTCGGCGGGGCGGCGACCCTGGTGATCGCACCACCCGGCATCGTCGGTGGCGAGGATCTGCGGCAGCTGTTCATCCGGGAGCGGATCACCCACGCGTTCATCACCACCGCCGCGCTCGGTACCGTCGACCCGGCGGGCGTGCACTCGCTGGCACACGTGCTCGTCGGTGGCGAGGCGCTGCCGCCGGACCTGCTGGCCCGGTGGGCGCCGGGACGCAATTTCTACAACGTGTACGGCCCGACGGAGACGACGATCGTCACGCTGATGCCGCAGCCGATGAGCCCGCAGGGGCCGATCACCATCGGCGGCCCGATCCGCGGCGTCAGCGCCACCGTGCTGGACCGGCGGCTGCATCCGACCCCGATCGGCGTCACCGGCGAGCTGCAGCTGGCCGGTTCGGCGCTGGCTCGCGGCTACCACAACCGGCCGGGCCTGACCGCCCAGCGCTTCGTCGCCAATCCCTACGGCGCACCGGGCGAACGGATGTACCGCACGGGCGACCTGGTGCGCTGGCGCGACGGCGCGAAGTCGGCGCTCGATGTCGAGTACGTGGGCCGCACCGACCACCAGGTGAAGGTGCGTGGTTTCCGCATCGAACTCGGCGAGATCGACGTCGCGTTCGGCAGGCACGCCGATGTCGAGTTCGCGCTCACCATCGGGCACACCACCCAGGCGGGCGTCACCGCGCTGGTCTCGTACGTGAAGGCCAGGGCGGGCACCGCGCCGACGGTGCGGGAACTGCTCGACCACGTCGGCGGGCACGTGCCGAACTACATGGTTCCGCAGTCGGTCATGCTGCTCGACGAGGTGCCGCTCAGCCCCGTCGGCAAGCTGGACCGGGCCCGGCTGCCCGAGCCGGTGTTCCTCGCCGCCGAGGGCTACCGCGCGCCGGTGACCCCGGCCGAGGTGGCGCTGTGCACGGTGTTCGCCGAGGTGCTCGGGGTGGAGCGGGTCGGCGCCGACGACGGGTTCTTCGAACTCGGCGGCAACTCGCTGCTGGCTACCAAGGTCGTCGCCGCGCTGCGTGAGCAGGGCTACGACATGCCGGTGCAGCTGATGTTCGGCGACGCCACGCCGGCCGGCATCGCCGCCCGGCTCGACGGTGCCGACGCGGGCGCGGCGATGGCGGCGGCGACGGGGCCGGTGCTCGCCCTCCGTCCGTCCACCGGTCCGCACGACACCCCGCTGTTCTGCGTACACCCCGCGATCGGCCTGGCCTGGTGCTATGCCGGACTGCTCGCCCACCTCGCGCCCGAGCGTCCGGTGTACGGCCTGCAGGCGCCGCACGTGTCCGGCGACGACCGGTTCACCTCGATCCCCGAGGCGGCCGGACACTATGTGGCACACATCAAGTCGATCCAGCCGCACGGTCCCTACCACCTGCTCGGCTGGTCGCTCGGCGGCCTGATCGCGCAGGAAGTGGCGGTGCAGCTACAGGACGCGGGGGAGGACGTCGCGCTGCTGGCCATGATGGACAGCTACCAGCTCGGCGACCGCTGGCTCGACACCGCGATGCCGAGCGTGGCCGACATCCTCGGCGAGTTCGGCGCCGACATCCTCGGCGGGGCGCAGCTGCCCGCCGACATCGACCTGCACGAAGCGGCGGATCTGCTGCGGGCACAGCCGGGCCCGTTCGCCGCGCTCTCGGTCGAGAATCTCGAACGGCTCTACACCGGGTACGCCGACGGCACGGTGATGGCGAACCGGTTCCGGCCGCGCACCTTCGACGGCGACCTGGTGTTCTTCACCGCCGCGGCGGACGAGATCAACGCCGCCGATCCGGCCAGGTGCGCCGAGGCCTGGCAGCCGTTCGTCACCGGCAACATCCACAACCACGACCTGCCCTGCAGGCATGCGGCGATGACCACGCCGGAATCGCTGGCGGCGATCGGCCCCGTGCTGCATCGCCACCTCGACGCGGTCCCGGAGATCACCGTGTGCGGCGGCGGCCAGAAGGAGATGCGTCCGTGAGTTTGGCGGTAGAAGTACGTGGCCTGGCCAAGAGTTACGGCAAGGTGCGCGTGCTGAAGGAGATCGATCTGGAGATCCCGGCGGGCACGGTTCTCGGCCTGCTGGGTCCCAACGGCGCGGGCAAGACGACCACCGTGCGGGTCGTCACCACGCTGTTGCGGCCGGACGCGGGCTCGATCCGGGTCGCCGGTGTCGACGTGCTGGCCGACCCGGCCACCGCGCGCACCAGGATCGGCCTGTCCGGTCAGTACGCGGCCGTCGATGCGAACCTGACCGGCTACGAGAACCTACGGATGGTGGCGCGGCTGTACGGCATGTCCCGCAAGCAGGCGACCGCGCGGGCCGAGCAACTGCTCAACGCGCTCGGCCTCGAGTACGCGGCGGGCAGGCGCGCCGGCACCTACTCCGGCGGCATGGCGCGCCGGCTCGACCTGGCGGGCGCGCTGGTGGCCCGGCCGCCGGTGGTGGTGCTCGACGAGCCGACCACCGGGCTGGACCCGCGCGGGCGCCTGGACATGTGGCAGGTGATCGGTGACCTCGTCGACGACGGCACCACCGTGCTGCTCACCACCCAGTACCTCGAGGAAGCCGACCTGCTCGCCGACCGGATCACGGTCATCGACAAGGGCACGGTCATCGCGCGCGGCTCCGCCGACGAGCTGAAGACCTCCATCGGCGGCGACCGGCTCACCGTCACCCTGGCCGCGGGGCAGAACCCGAGTCCCGCGGTGCAGGTGCTGCAGCAGGTCGGGATCGGTGAACCGATCCACGAACCCGGCAGCGACGAGGTGTCGGTGGTGGTGGGCAACGGCTCGCGCACCATGGTCGAAGCACTGCGCCGCCTCGACGACGCGGGCGTGTGTGTTCTCGACGCCGTCGTCGTCCGGCCCACCCTCGACGACGTGTTCCTTTCCCTCACCGGCACCCCGGCCGAGCCGGCCGCCGAACCCGAAACCGACGACGTGCAAGAGGAGATCCTGTCGTGAGCGAGCCTCGGCGAGCGAACCATCGACACAGCGTGCGCACGCGCACCACGGAGCCGAGCGCCAGCGAGGTGCGGTCGTGAGTGTGGCACCCGAGGTCGCGGACGAGTACGAGACCCGTGACCTGCCGATTCAAACGAGTCCACCGCGTCCCGCCGCACCCGACGAGGCGTCGCCGCGGGTCCGGTTCATCCGCGACAGCGCGATCGTGGCGCACCGCAATCTGCTGACCATTCTGCGGGTGCCGACGCTGCTGGTGACCGCGACGATCCAGCCGCTGATGTTCGTATTCCTGTTCGCCTACATCTTCGGCGCGTCGCTGGGCGGCGACCAGTATCGCGAGTTCCTGCTCGCCGGCATCTTCACCCAGACGGTCGCGTTCAATGCCGCCTTCACCACGGTCGGCCTCGCGGGCGACCTGCAGAAGGGCATCATCGACCGGATGCGGACGCTGCCGATGTCGCGGCTGGCGGTGCTGATGGGCCGCACGCTGTCCGACCTGGTGGTCAACGTGCTGAGCCTGGGCGTGATGGTGATCTGCGGCTACATCGTCGGCTGGCGCATCCACGGCAGCGTCGCCGACGCGGCGCTGGCCTTCGCCATCATCCTGCTGTTCGCGTTCGCGATGTCGTGGGTCGGTGCCCTCACCGGGCTGATCTCACCGACGGTCGAGGTCGCGCAGAGCGCGGGCCTGATCTGGATGTTCCCGCTGTCGTTCATCTCCTCGGCGTTCATCTCCGCCGAGACGCTGCCGGGCCCGCTGCGCACCATCGCCGAGTGGAACCCGATCACCGCGGTCTCGGCCGCGGGCCGCAAGCTGTTCGACAACGACGCTCCACCGTCGTTCGCCCCCGCCACCGGCTGGGCCGCCGACAACTGCGTGCTCTACGCGATCATCTGCTCGGTGGTGATCCTGGCGATCGCCATGCCCGCGGCGTTGCTCCAGTATCGAAAGGTCGCCAGCCACTGACCCTCCCGCGACCGGTACCGCCTGTCCCGCGAGGACATGGGTAACTCACCGGGTACCGGCAAACATGACAGGAGCGCTACCGGCAGCCGCGTGGCTGCCGGTAGCGCTCCTGTGTCTGGCCTGAATCCCGGGGAGGCGGGAAAGCCTCAGCCGCGGCGGCGCGTCTTGAGCAGTTCGAGGCGCTCCTTGAGCAGTTCCTCGAGCTCCTCCTTGCTGCGACGCTCCAGCAGCATGTCCCAGTGGGTGCGCGGCGGCTTGACCTTCTTGGTCTCCACCGTGGTGCCCTCCATGAGCTGACCTTCCTGGCCGTTGCGGCACAGCCAGGTCGGCGGGATCTCCGCGTCGTCGGCGAACGGGACGTCGAACTCCTCACCGTTGTCGGTGCGGTAGCGGGCGATCCGGCGGGGGGCCAGGTCGTGGTCGCGGTCGGTCTCGTAGCTCACCGCTCCGAGCCGACTGCCTCGGAGTACGCGATCTGCCATGTGTGCTCCCTGTCTTTGGCGGCTGGCGCCGGTCGTGGTCCTACCGTTAACGCACGGGACCTCTGAACTGTTCCATTGTAGTCGCAGCGGCGGACCGGCCGGGCGACCCCTGAGCCGGGACGGCCCGGTCCGTGCCCGCTGAGCGAGACCTGAGCCGCCCGACCGGCCGCCGGACCGATAGGGTTTCGCAGCATGTCGCGCAGTCGCCTGCTGTCCTGCCTGTGGTGCGGGCGGGAGATCGTGGATTCCGAGTCGGGGCGCCGTCGCCGCTATTGCCGCCAGTCGTGCCGTCAACGAGCCTACGAGCACCGCACCAGCCTCAAAGGAACCGGGATTCCGGAGGACGCCGTGGTGTTGTCCGCCCAGGAAGCCGCGGATCTGGCCGATCGCTGGTTCGCGGCCAGATGTGCCGCGGAGGATGTGGCGACGGCGGTGGCCGAGGGGGCCGAGCACGCCGAGCTGGCCCAGCTCAGCGCCACCCTGGTGCAGCTGTCGCGCGAAGCCGAGCGGTTGCGCTGAAAGCCCTGGGGCGAGCGAGGCTAGCTGATGTCCGCGGATTCGCGGGCCCGCAGGTACACGGCCGCCACGCCACCCGCGACGAGCAGCGCGAGCGCGGTCGCGGCGCCCACGGTGGCGAGGTCGGGGCTGACCAGCGGCTGACCGCGGAGCGCTTGCCAGAGCACGAGGATGAGCACTCCGAAGTAGCCGAGCACCGCGACCCCGAGCAGCGCCGCGCGGATGGTCTCCGCGCGCAGCCACCGATACCGGGGTGCCAGGGCGACCAGCACGACGGCCAGGAGCAGTAGCACCTGGATGCCGTGCAGCCCGACGAAGTGCGGGATGCGCAGGTCGCCGCCGGTGGTGCTCCAATGGGTCAGCGGCATCGCGCCGACCCCGTCGCGGACCGCGTCGCCGTGCGCGCCACCCGCGCGGACGGTGTGCCCGGCCATCAAGCCGACGACGGTGCCGTCGGACCGGCGCACCAGTTGCGGCCCGGTGAAGCCCATGAGATACCCGAGCGCCATGCCGACCACCGCCAGCCACAGTCCGGCTTTCAACGCGATCCGGGTCGGCCGGTCGGCCAGCTTCTGCCACGAGATGATCAGGGCGAGCACGAGATTGGCGAGGAACAGGCCGGGCACGCCGGAGGCGAAGACCTGCTGGCCGATCTGGTTGACGGTCTCCTCGGCGGTGTTGAAATGGCTGAACGTGCCGCGCGCGGCCTGCAGCGCGATGAACCCGACGTCGGCGATCCCGGTGACGGCGAAGACGGTGCCCAGCCACCAGGTCGCCCGCCTGCCCCGGTGCGGCAGCCGCAGGATCCAGGCCAGCGTCACGCCGTAGAGGGCGAAGGCGAGCCCGAACTTGGCGGGTTTGAGCCAGACCGACTCGCCGAGCAGCGTCCGGTCGTCGACCAGCATGCCGACCACCGACACCAGCACGAGCGCGCTCATCAGCGCGGAGTTCACCAGCAGCGGGCCGTGCCAGGGGGCGCGGTCGGTCCCGACACCGCGCGCGGGTGCGGCGGGGAACCGGAGGCGGGACAGGGTGTGGGAGAGATCGATCGTCGCCATGTCTCGACGGTAGAAATCCGGTGCGCCGCAAGACCTCCCGCTGCGGAACGGTTCGCGACCAGTACCCGGGTAGGGGGAAGGCCCTACTCCGGTGCGGTCATCGGGATCGGATCAGATCCCCAGGCGCCAGATGACGGCGTCGACCGCGCGCGGCGAGACAGTCGCGACGGCCTGCAGCAGGCGGGTGTAGCGGGGATACAGCTCGATCGGCCGGGTCCGGATCGCGGTGCGGATCCAGTCCGCGGCCTGCTCCGCGGTCAACGCCGCCGACTCGTCGTAGGCGCCGGTCGGGGCGATCATCTCGGTTCGCACCAGCGGGAATCCTACCGTGGTGACATGCACGCCGCGCGCTCTGGTCTCGGCGCCCAGGCTGCGCCCGAACGCGCCGAGCGCGGCCTTGGAGGCGTGGTAGGCGGTGAACATCGGCATCGTGCCGGCGGCGACGCCCCAGGTGGCGACATTGACGACGTGTCCGTCGCCGGTCGCGAGCATCGAGGGCAGCAGGCCCATGGTGAGGCGGGCCGCGCCGAAGTAGTTCAGCGCCATGGTGCGTTCGTAGTCGTGGAACCGGTCGGTGGCGTCGGCGGCGCGACGGCGGATCGAGCGCCCGGCGTTGTTGACCAGCACGTCGATCGTGCCGTACTGCTCGAGCACGGTCTTGACCAGGTCGTCGGTCTCCCCGGGGTCGGACAGGTCGCAGGTGACGGCCTCGGCCCGGCCGCCGGCCGCGCGCACGGCGTCGCGCACCTCGAGCAGCGGTTCGGCGGCACGGGCGATGAGGATCAGCCGCGCGCCGTCGCGTCCCAGCGCGAGCGCGGCGGCCCGGCCGACGCCGGACGACGCGCCGGTCAGCAGGACGGTCTTGCCGGCGATCTCGTGCCGTTCGCCGAGCACGAGTCGCGCCACGGTGCGCGGCAACGCGGGCGGGTTGAGCAGCAGGGACTGCGCGAGGCGGTCGAGCACGGGGACTCCTGGCGTCGAGGGGGCCGAATTAATTTACTATCTAGTAAATTACAAATCAGTCAATTGAGTGTCAACAGGAGTCGTCGCGATGGTTGGATGGGCCGGGTGAGCACAGCCGGAACCAAGGGTGTCCCGCGCCCCGAGCGTGAGCAGCAGATCCTCGACGCCGCCGTCGCCGAGATCGGGCGAGTCGGCTACGCGGGGCTCTCGCCCGCCGAGGTCGCGCAGCGAGCCGGTGTGTCCAAACCGCTGGTGTACACCTATTTCCAGTCCAAGGACGGGCTCTACATCGCCTGCGTCGAGCGCGCGGCCACCGTCATCTACGACGCGATCGAAACCGCCATCACCGGGGCGAGCGGCCTGACCAAGGCCGAGCGGACCCTCGACGCGCTGTTCGTCGCTCTCGCACCGCGTCCGCACGACTGGACCGTCGTCTTCGACCGCTCGCACCCGCACGAGGGTCCGGCCGCCGACGCCGTGCGCGCGGCCCGTCGGCGGATCGCCGCCCAGGCCGCGCGTGGCGTCGCCGACGCGCTCAGCACGCTCGCCCTCACCGACCCCGACGACCTGTCGGCCTTCACCGATGTCTGGATGGGGTCGGTGACCTCGCTGGTGCTGTGGTGGCTGCGCCACCCCGAGCAGACGGCCGCCGAGATGAGCGCGCGCAGCCACCGCCTGATCGGGGCCCTGGTCAACGCGCCGCGCTGACCGTGGCCGCGTCCTCGGGCAGCAGCTCCGCCAGCAGCGGCGCCCACTCGTAGCGCCGTTCGGGGAAGCAGCGGTCGAGCAGGTCCCGCATGATCGACGGGGCGATCGAGGCGCCGGGTGACGCGCCGAGTAGCCCGGCGACGGTGCCGTCGGCGCCGGTCACCAGCTCGGTGCCGAATTCGAGCACACCGCCGCGCTCGCGGTCGGGCTTGATCAGCTGGGCGCGCTGCCCGGCCGGGATCAGTTCCCAGTCGGCCGGGTCGGCGGTCGGATAGAAGCGCTGCAGCTGCTGGAACTTGCGCCGCGGCGAGGCCAGGAGCTCGGTGATCAGGTACCGCACCAGATCCAGATTCCGCAGACCCGCGGCGACCAGCGGCACGATGTTGTGCGGTCGCAGCGTGGTGAACAGGTCGGTCAGTTTTCCGTACCGCAACAGGCGGGTGCTGAAGGTGGCATAGGGGCCGAACAGGAGCGCGGCCGATCCGTCGACCTCGCGGCGGTCCAGGTGCGGCACCGACATCGGCGGGGCGCCGAGCGCGGCCTGGCTGTAGACCTTCGCGCCGTGTTCGGCGACGACTTCGGGATTCGTCGTCCGCAGGAACTGCGCGCCCAGCGGGAACACGCCGTAGCCGCGCACCTCGGGCAGGCCCGCGCGCTGCAGCAGCCGCAGCGCGTAGCCGCCCGCGCCGACGAACACGAACCGCGTGCGCACCCGGAAACGCCTGCCGCTGTCGAGGTCCCGGCCGCGCACGGTCCACAGGCCGTCCCTGTCGCGGGTGAGCCCGGTGATCTCGCGGTGCAGCCGGACCGCGTTGCCCGCCGCGGTCATCGTCGACAGCAGCGACCTGGTCAGCGCGCCGAAATCGACATCCGTGCCCGCGGTGTGCCGGGTGGCGGCCATGGCCTCGTCCTCGGCCCGGCCGCGGACCAGCAGCGGCGCCCACTGCGCGATGACGGCGCGGTCCTCGGTGTACTCCATCGTCGCGAAGGCGGGCCGCTCGCGCAGGGTGGCGTAGCGCTGCCGCAGGTAGCTGATGTCGTGGTCGCCGAACACCACGGTGACGTGCGGGGTCGGGGTGGCGAAGGTCGCCGGGTCGAGCTCGCCGCGCTGGGCCAGCGCCGCCCAGAACCGCCGGGTGAGCTGGAACTGCTCGGCGATCCCGGCCGCGCGGTCGCCGTCGCGGGGGTCTGGCATGTAGTTGAGTTCGCAGAGGCCGGAGTGGCCGGTGCCCGCGTTGTTCCAGGGATGGCTGCTCTCGGCGGCGGGCTCGCCGAGCCGTTCGAACAGCGCGATCGACCAATCGGGCGCGAGCGTGCTGAGCAGGGCGCCGAGGGTGGCGGACATGATCCCGCCGCCGATCAGCACCGCGTCGAGAATGTCGTCGCCACCACCGGATATGGGGCGAGGTGTCGTCTCGGTCATCGTCGAACCTCCCGTGAGCTGTGTACCGCCATCGTCACGCGACCGGGAGTGATCCGTCCAATACGAGATTGGTGCGAATATCATCCGAATATGGATGATTCAGGCGACGGGGGAGCGCAGGCGCTCGCGCCGCTGCTGGCGGCGTTCGACGCGGCGGCCGGGGCGGGGCACATCACCAGGGCGGCCCAGCGACTCGGCGTGCCGCAGTCCTCGGTGAGCCGCCGGATCAAGACGCTCGAGCAGACACTCGGGGTGGCGCTGTTCCAGCCGGTCGGGCGCGGGGTGACCCTCACGCCGCAGGGTCGCGAGCTCTACGAACACACCCGCGGCCTGGTGCGCTCCCTCGACGACGCGGTGCGCCGGGTGCGCGCCGACGCCGACCCCGACAGCGGGCTGGTCCGCTTCGGTTTCCCGCTCACCCTGGGCCCGGTGAGCATTCCGTCGCTGCTGGCCCAGTTCCACACCAGGGCGCCGCGGATCCGGCTGCATCTGGTGCAGGCGCACGGGGAGGCGCTGGCCGAGCAGGTGCGCGCGGGTGGGCTGGACCTGGCGGTGATGATCCCGCCGCCCCCGGATCTGCCGACGGTGCCGCTGGGCAGGCAGCGCATCAGCCTGCACGTGGCGCGCACCCATCCGCTGGCCGGGCGCGCCCGGGTCGATCTCGCCGAGCTGGCCGACGCGGCGTTCATCGCCAACCCGCCCAGCTATCAGCTGCGCGCACTGCTCGACAGCTGGTGCGCCGCAGCCGGTTTCGCGCCACGGGTGCTGTTCGAGATCACCGAGTTCGAGACCCTGCGCGAACTGGTCGCGCTCGGGCTCGGCGTCGCCCTGTTGCCCGCGGCCGAGATCGCGCACCCCGATCTGGTGGTCGTGCCGATCGACGGCGAACGCGACCGCGAGATCGGCCTGGTCTCGGGAGACCATGGTCCGACACTCGCGGTCGCGCGGCTGCGGGATTTCCTGATCGCGCACACGGCGCGACTCGGGTGGTAGAGCGGATCAGTCCTGGGCGACACCGGCGTCGACGCCACGAGCGGCGAGCCACGGGTGCGGGTCGATCGGGGCGCCGTAGAGCGAGCCGTCCTGGACGTGCACCTCGTAGTGCAGGTGGGGGCCGGTCGACTGGCCACGGTTGCCGACGGTGGCGATGACGTCACCGGCGTTCACGTGCTGACCGGTCTGGACGAGGATCTCGTTGACGTGACCGTAGACGCCGATGGTGCCGTCGTCCTGCAGGATGCGCACCCACAGCCCGAAGCCGGAGGCGGGCCCGGTCTCGATGACGGTACCGTCGGTGACGGAGAAGACCGGCGCGCCGATCGGGTCACCGAAGTCGATGCCGTTGTGCGCGGCTCCCCAGCGGGCGCCGAAGTAGGAGGTCAGCCTGCCGTTGACCGGGCGAACGGTCTGCGGGCGCGGCGGCGGAGGCGGGGCAAGGATCGGCAGCGGCGGCAGCGGCGGCAGCGCGAGCGCGACGGCCTCGCGGTGCTCTTCCCACGGGATCGGGGCCGACGCGGGGGTCTCGCCCTGCGGGCCCTGGGCCTCGACGGGGGTGTAGGCGGTGAAGCGGTACGGCGACTGGCCCGCGGTGACGCCTTCGCCCGCGCTGGCGGTGATGCTGGTGTCGGAAACCGGGGTCTCGGACTCGCCGAAGGTGGCAGCCGAGGTTCCCACGAGTGCGGACAGCGCCACCGCACCCGCGACAACGCCTCCCCAGCGACCGGCGAGGGCATCGGAGACTCGAGCGGATAACGGGTTGGTCACGAACATGTTTCGAACGTAGCGAAACCGTGATCTCGACAGCGAATGATGTGGCTGCGATCACGATCGGCTATAACGCCAGTTGATCTATAACGACACCATAACGAATGCGGAAATTCCGAGGAGCGACCGGGGCGAATTCCCAGGAGACAAGATCATTGCCGAACCTCCGCTTCCCGGGGACACTGATTCAGTGGACGCTAACGGAGTTCGGGCCATCACCGCGCTGTCCGACCCCACCAGGCGCGTGATCTTCGAGGCGTTGCCCTCGGGTCCGCGGTCGGTGGCCGACCTCGCCGCGACCGCCGGGATCACCAGCTCGGCGGCCTCCCAGCACCTGCGCGTCCTGCGCGAAGCCCATCTGGTGAGCATGCGCCGCGACGGCAACCGGCACCTCTACTCCCTGGACCCGCGCGGCCTCACCGACGCCCGCGACTATCTCGAGCAGTTCTGGCCCAGCGCGCTGGCCGCGCACGCCGCCGCCCTGCGGGAAGCCGCGGCGGCCGGTCAACCGACCCGGCGGTAACGCAACCGGGTCGATTCGGCCCAGTCCTGCTTGTCCAGCTGCGCGTCGACCGCGGCGATCACCTCGGGCACCCCGATCCGCAGCAGCCCCGGGTCGGGCACCCGGCCGTCGGGGTCGCCCACCTGGCCCGCCCACAGCACCGCATGCCTGCCGAGTAGATGCGCGGGCGGCCCACCGCGCCGCGGCGGCGTCGGGCCGAACAGCAGGACCGTGCGGGTGCCGAACGCCGTCGCCAGATGCGCGACGCCGGTGTCGCCGCTGATCACGAGGGCGGCCTCGGCGACCGTGGCGGCCAGGTCGGTGAGGTTCTGCCTGCCCGCCAGCACCCGGTCGTCGGGCAACCCGGCCTGGGCGGCGACCTGGACCGCGATCTCACGTTCGAACGGGTCGCCGGTCAGCACGACGTCGCGACCCAGCACCAGCAGGTGCCGGACCACCGCCGCGAAACGTTCCGGTGGCCAGCGGCGCGCGGGCGCACCGGCGCCGACGTGCACGACGACGCAGTCGCGGCGGCTGATCGACGCCACCGGCGGCACCAGCCCCAGGTTGCGCCGATCGGCCGCGATGCCCTCCGCTTCCAGCAGCAGACACCATCGATCGACGACATGGGCATCCGGGTCCCAGCGGGGCCCGGCGGGCTTGGGCGAGGCGGGGGAGCGGTGTCCGATGATCCGCGCGGCCCCGGTATCGGCGAGCGCGCGCGCACTCGCGCCGTCGGCGCCGTGCAGGTTCACCGCCAGCTCGGGCGCGGGCCCGTCCCAGATCAACGCGGCCGGATCGGCGGTGGGCACCAGCTCGTCGACCGAGGAGATCAGGTCGACGATCCGCTCCAATCGATGCGGCGCCGCCAGCACGATCTTGCTCCGTGGTTCGGCCCGACGCAGAGCACGCAGAGCCGGGACCGCGGCGAGGACATCACCGAGGCCCCGAGCTTGCAGCACGAGTACAACCGACACCTCCTTGACCTACCCGGGACCTGTGCCGACCAAACGTTCGCGCATGCAACGACGTGGTGGTCGTCACGCGGGCGGGTCCGGGCCTCGGTCGGCGCGTGCCGGGTGATCGCGACACGATCACGGCTCCAGCTAATATCGGGAAAACCAGAGCGGCCGGGCATAACATCTCGTCATGACGACAAATACCGTGCTGGAGAGCCCATTTGCGGCTCTTGCCAAGAAAACCTGGCAAACGATTCTGGTCACCGGCCTCCTCGCGGTGGTCCTCGGCATCATCGTGCTCGTGTGGCCCGGTCCGTCGCTGCTCGTGGCGGGCATTTTGTTCGGTATCTACATGGTTGTCAGCGGCGTCTTCCAGTTGATCGCCGCCTTCACCCATCTGCCCAGCACCAGCTTCCGGGTGCTCTCCTTCATCAGCGGTGTGCTGTCGCTGATCATCGGCATCTTCTGCTTCCGCGACGATCTCACCTCGATTTTCCTGCTCGGGCTGTGGATCGGCATCAGCTGGCTGTTCCGCGGTGTCGCGGTGCTGTTCTCCGCCCTGGCGGACGGGAGTGTGCCCGGCCGCGGCTGGCAGATCTTCTACGGCATCATCAGCGCGATCGCCGGTGTCATCCTGATCGTGTGGCCGATCAACTCGCTGGCGACCCTGACCGTGGTGGTCGGCATCTTCCTGATCGTCATCGGCATCATGGAGATCATCACCTCCTTCGGCGTCCGCAAGGACTCGCACCTGCTGGCGCAGCAGGGGCTGTGACGCCACGGGAAAGTTCGTCGGAAACCGGCCGGTGCCTTCGGGCACCGGCCGGTTTCGGGTGAACTACGCTCGGCATTCATGGAATTCGTTTACAACCTGGTGGTTGTCACCCATCTGCTCGGCATGGCCGCCGTGGTCGGCGGCTTCGCGGCCTCCCGCCCGGTGGTCTCGGAGTTGATGGTGTGGGGAGCGCGGGCCCAGCTCCTCACCGGCCTGATCCTGGCCGGCCTCGCCTCGGCTGTCGATTCGCTGGGCAAGGATCCCGATACCACGAAGCTGGCCGTGAAGCTGGCGATCTCGGTCGCCGTCGTCGCGCTTGCCGAGATGGGCCGCGCCGATGCCAAGCGGGGCAAGCAGATCGACTGGATGGCCGACGCCGCCGGCGGCCTGGCGATCGTCAACGTCCTCGTCGCCGCCCTCTGGACCTGAGTTCCTCGGACGCGGGAGCGCACGGCCGGCGGCGGTACCGTCGCGGGATGGAGTTTCTCGGGATCCATCACGTCGCTATCATCGCGACCGACTACGACCGCTCGAAGCGCTTCTACACCGAGACTCTCGGTGGGACGGTGCTCGCCGAGAACTACCGGGCCGATCGGGACTCGTGGAAACTCGACGTCGGGCTGCCGGGCGGGTGCCGGATCGAGCTGTTCTCGTTTCCCGATCCGCCCGCGCGCCCGAGCAGGCCCGAGGCGGCGGGGCTGCGACATCTGGCCTTCGTGGTCGCCGATGTGCCCGCCGCGCTCACCGCGCTGCGGGAACGCGGCGTGCGCACCGAGGAACTGCGCACCGACGAGTACACCGGCAAGCACATGGCCTTCTTCTTCGATCCCGACGACCTGCCGCTCGAGCTGTACGAGGCCTAGTCGGCCGCGCGGGCCCGTCGCGTCAATTCGACGGTCGCCGAACGCAGTTCGCCGATCTCCGACAGCGGAGCGGCGTAGCCGACCCGGGTGCGGGCGACCCCGCGCGGCGTCTCGACCCGCAGATCGAGGCCGTAGCGGTCGGCGCGCTCGCAGACGGCGGCGGTCGCGTCGGGGAAGCCGCCGAGCCGGGTGGCCATCGCCAGCAGCGCGTCGGCGTGGTCGGCGTTGAGGTGGGCGATGCCGGGGGCGGCCAGCGGCACGATCGGATCCGGCTGCGCCGCCAGGTATTCCTGGGCCGACGCGGAGTCCATCCGGCCGTAGCCGCCGACCCAGCGCACCCGCTGCACGCGCAGCACCCAGAGGGTGAAGTCGCTGTAGTCGATGTAGTACTTCGCGGCCGGGATGGCGGCCAGGTGGGCGGCGCGCGCGGCCTCGGCTTCGGCGCCTTCCGGTCGTTCCACCACGCCGGCCAGGGTGATCCGGGTGCCCGCCAGCGGGTCGGCCGGGATGTCCGGGGTGACGATCGCGATGCTGGCGCGCGGGTCGGCGGCGAGGTTGCGGCCGTGTTCGGCCAGCCGCGAGACGCTCAGGACGGGCGCGCCGTCGAGCAGTCCGTAGGTGATGAACGACGCCCACGGCGCGCCGTCGGCGGTGAGACTGGCCAGGGTGCCGGTATTGGTGGCCGCCGCAATGGTTCTGGCTTCCTCGGCCGCCGAGGGGCGGGCGTCGTTGGCCAGGAGAGCGGTCGGCAGCGGAATGGAGGGTGCGTCGCCGGGGTCGCCGTGGTCGAGAGTCATGGCCACAGCGTATCCACCCGCACCGTCCTGCGGGGCGTGCTCGTCAGCCAGCTGTGCAGCGCCTCGTACACCGCGTCGTGGTTGAGCAGGCTGAAGTGGTTGGCCGCGGGCACGTGCAGGCCGTTGACCACGTCGAAGCCGATCCGGCGGGTCCGGCCACGGCCCGAGCCGCTGCCGGTGAGCACCAGGCCGTCGCCGACGACCCGCCCCAGCGGATGCCGCGGGCTGCGGGTGAGCGTCGCGGTGACGAAGTAGTGCTCGACGCCCGCGATCAACGGGACCTCGCGGACCGCCCGCGCCCGCAGCGCGTCGGTGTCGAGATCGCGCCAGTCCTCGTCGACGAGCGAACCCTGCCGCAGGTCGCGGATCCCCGCGCTGCGCCTGCGCAGCAGCTTGCCGAGCGGCCGGGTCTCGGGCAGCAGGTCGAACGCCGCGGCGGCGTAGTGCGCGATCTGTTCCAGCGGGGCGCCCAGATGTGGAGAGCCGAGGCAGACCACCTGCCGGACCGCGCGTACCCAGGCCTCGTCCGCCGCGTCGGCCAGGTGGCAGGCGCCGCGTGCGACCAGCCCGCCCATCGAGTGGCCGATCAGGCAGATCTCGTGCACCGGCAGCGGCCATGCCGCGACCAGCCGGGCCAGGAGTGCGCTGAGCTGGGCGGCGTTCTCGGAGATGTGCAGGCCGGAGTTGTAGCGCACGAGGACCGGGGTGTAGCCGAGGTCCTCCTCGAGCCGGTCGCCGTAGGTGGGGCGGCCGCCGAGCCGCCAAGCGTGCTCGGTCTCCACGAGCCCGTGCAGCTGCACGACCAGTCGGGTGGTCGGCACGGCGACATGGGCGGCCAGCTGTTCGGGCGCGACGGGCGCGCCGTCGACGCGGAAGGTCATGGGGGAGGCCAGGATCGGTGCCTCGTCCTCGAGCGCGTCACCGATCAGACCCTGGAGGGCGGCCAGCACGCCCGCGCCCCAGACGGTCCGTGACGGCGCGGTCACGCCGGGCACCTGGACCGCGCTCGCGACCTCGCCGACCACGAACCCGGTGCCACCGACCACCGCGTATACACCGTCGGTGATCGCGTCGTGCGCGACCTTCACCGGATCCGCGGCGGGACCCACCCCGAGCCGAACCGCCGCGAACACGCGGTCGGAGATGGCCCGGTGGATGGCCGCGATGCCGTCCACCGCGCCGACGAATTCGTCGCCCGCCAGGCGCGTGAGTGCCTGTACCTCGGCTTGGGGCTGGGGGAGCTGCTCGGTCACGAGATTGAGAGTACAACTGTGCACTGAAAAATACCGCAGGTGGGCCCGATTCGGGACGAAGCCCGGCAATCGAGGCCCGCGATACTCACCTGTCACAAATAGGATGCCGATACGCTGATATGCGCATCAAGCCATGTATCTGGATGGACTGACCACGGAGAAAAAGGCAAGGGCGGCGGGGGAAGGGGCCCGCCGCCCTCACGGTGGGCGTCACGGTCGATGCATGATCGCGTACCAGAGCGCGCCCATCGTGCCCAGGACGAACAGCGGTGAGATGACCCAGGTCTCGACCCGGTTGCCGGTCCGCTCGATCAACGGCACCCGGGTCCGCAACGGGAACGGCCACAGCAGGCGGCAGCCGCGATCGGTGAGGCAGTCGCCGAGCAGATGCGCCAGGCAGCCGAGGCCGACGCAGATCGGCAGCCACGCCGGCCGGTCGACGATCCAGTGATCCACCGCGAACGTGCCCGCCGTCGCCAGCACGATCACCGTGCCGTAGGTGCGCAGGCTCTTTCCCGGCGGACACAGGTGCAGCGACCGCACCGCCAGCGCGAGCAGGAAGAACACCAGGCCCAGAGTGAACGGCCGGCCGAGATAATGCTCGCCCGCCCACGTGGCGCCCACCGCGACGACGACGAACAGCAGGGAGTGGGTACCGTGTCGGTGCCCACCGGAGAGCCAGGAGATCAAGCGGCACAGGTGATGTGACAGCGGGCCCAGCACGTGTGAGATGGTTCCGCTCGGATGATCCGCGTCCGGCAGCAAGGCGGCACCCGCGGTCAGCAGTGTGCCCATGATCAGTTCGGCGATCCCGAATCGTGTTGTATCGCTGTCGAACAGGGGGAAAGCGGCGACCGTGAGCGGGAGCGCCGCGGCGGTTCCCGCCCAGGCCAGCGCGCCGCTGGTCGCGTGTGAATGTCCAAGCACCCCGCAACGTTAGTCGACCTCACTATCTCGACGCATATGCCGAGGACGGCGGGAATGCGGGGTGCGCCAGGATGGTTGGCGCAAGGGACCGCAGGGACGAAAGGACGACGATGAGCGCATTCAACGACCAGGTGATCGCCGAATTCCGGGCCAACGGCGGCCGGGTCGGCGGCATGTTCGAAGGCCGCGACAACATGGTGATCATCACCACGACCGGCGCGAAGTCGGGGCGCGCGATCACCAACCCGCTGGTGTTCCTGCCCGACGGCGACCGGATCGTGCTGATCGCCTCCAACGGCGGCGCCGACAAGCACCCCGCGTGGTACTACAACCTGGTCGCGAACCCGGAGCTGAGCGTCGAGCTGCCGACCGAGACCTTCACGGGCAAAGCCGAACTCGTCGACGACCCGGAACGCACCGCGCTGTTCGACCGGATGGTCGAGATCATGCCGGGCTTCGCGGAGTACCGCGAGAAGACCAGCCGCGAGATCCCCGTGTTCGCGGTGTCGCGGGTGAGTTAGGCGCGGGCTCGAGCCGAATCCTTGCCGGGGCGGGTGAGCTGCTGGTTTCATCGCCTCCGTGACCGAAACCACCGACGCGCCCCGTATCGTGCACGCCTCCCGCGAGATCGCGGCGAGCGCCGCCGCCCTCTTCGAACTGATCGCCGACCCCGCCCAGCAGCCGCGCTGGGACGGCAACGACAATCTCGCCGAAGCGGCGGCGGGCCAGCGGGTCACCGCCGTCGGTGACGTGTTCACCACGACGCTGACCAACGGCGTCGACCGCGACAACCACATCGTCGAGTTCGAGGAGGGCCGCCGCATCGCGTGGAATCCGTCCGAGCGCGGCAAGACCCCGCCCGGTCACCTGTGGCGCTGGGAGCTGGAGCCGATCGACGACGCCACCACCCGGGTGACCCATACCTACGACTGGACCGAGCTGCACGACGAGCTGCGTCAGGTCAGGGCCGCGGCCACCACCTCGGACAAGCTGCTGGCCTCGGTGGACCGGCTGGCCGAGGTCGCCGAGTCGGCCTGATCGCCCCCACCCCGACAACGAAACACCCCGCGACCCGAGCGAGTCGCGGGGTGTTTCGCGGAGCGGTCAGGCCAGGTCGAACCGATCCAGGTTGCTCACCTTGGTCCACGCGGCGACGAAGTCGCGCACGAACTTCTCCTTCGCGTCGTCGGTCGCGTAGACCTCGGCCAGCGCGCGCAGCTGCGAGTTCGCGCCGAATACCAGGTCGACGCGGCTACCGGTCCAGGTGACCGCGCCGGTCGCGGTGTCCTTGCCCTCGTAGACATTGTCGTCCGACGCCGACGGCGTCCACTCGGTGCCCATGTCCAGCAGGTTGACGAAGTAGTCGTTCGTCAGCGCGCCGGGCGTCGTGGTGAGCACGCCGACCGGCGACTGCTGGTAGTTCACGCCGATCACGCGCAGACCACCGATCAGCACCGTCATCTCCGGCGCGCTCAGGGTGAGCAGGTTGGCCTTGTCGACGAGCAGGTACTCGGCCGGGATGCGGGCGTCCTTGGCCAGGTAGTTGCGGAAGCCGTCGGCCTGGGGCTCGAGCGCCGAGAAGGACTCGACGTCGGTCTGCTCCTGGGTGGCGTCGGTGCGTCCCGGTGTGAACGGCACCGTCACCGCGTGACCGCCGGCCTGGGCGGCCTGTTCGACACCGACCGCGCCGCCGAGCACGACCAGATCGGCGAACGACACCTGGGCGCCGCCCGCGGCGTTGAACGACTCCTGGATGCCTTCGAGGGTGCGCACCACCTGCGCGAGCTCGTCGGGCTGGTTGACCTCCCAGCCCGCCTGGGGCTGCAGTCGCAGGCGACCACCGTTGGCGCCGCCGCGCTTGTCGCTGCCACGGAACGACGAGGCCGCCGCCCAGGCCGTCGACACCAGCTGCGCGACCGTCAGCCCCGAGGCCTGGATGTGGCTCTTGAGGGTGGCGATCTCGGTGTCACCGATCAGCGGGCCGGTGTGCGCGGGGACCGGGTCCTGCCACAGCAGTTCCTCGGCCGGGACCAGCGGGCCGAGATAGCGCACGACCGGACCCATGTCGCGGTGGGTGAGCTTGTACCAGGCGCGCGCGAACGCATCGGTGAGTTCGGCCGGGTTCGCCAGCCAGCGCCGGGTGATCTGCTCGTAGATCGGGTCGAAACGCAGCGACAGGTCGGTGGTCAGCATGACCGGGGTGCGCTTCTTGGTGGCATCGAACGGATCGGGCACCGTGTCAGCGCCCGCGCCGTCCTTCGGGATCCACTGGTGGGCACCCGCCGGGCTCTTGCTGAGCTCCCACTCGTAGCCGTAGAGGGTCTCCAGGAAGTTGTTGTCCCAGGTGATCGGCGTGCTGTTCCAGATGCCTTCCAGGCCACTGGTGATCGCGTCGGCGCCCGCTCCGGTGCCGAAGCTGCTCTTCCAGCCCAGCCCCTGCTGCTCGAGCGGCGCGGCCTCGGGCTCGGGGCCGACGAGGTCGGCGGGTCCGGCGCCGTGGGTCTTGCCGAAGGTATGCCCGCCCACGATCAGCGCGGCGGTCTCCTCGTCGTTCATCGCCATCCGGGCGAAGGTCTCGCGGATGTCGATCGCGGCCTTGACCGGATCCGGATTGCCGTTGGGGCCTTCCGGATTCACGTAGATCNGCGAAGGTCTCGCGGATGTCGATCGCGGCCTTGACCGGATCCGGATTGCCGTTGGGGCCTTCCGGATTCACGTAGATCAGGCCCATCTGGACCGCGGCGAGCGGACGCTCGAGGTTGCGCTCGCCGGTGTAGCGCTCGTCGCCGAGCCAGGTGCTCTCCGGACCCCAGTACACGTCCTCCTCCGGCTCCCACGCGTCGACGCGACCGCCGCCGAAGCCGAAGGTGGGGAAGCCCATCGACTCGAGCGCGACATTGCCGGCATAGACGATGAGGTCGGCCCAGGACAGCTTCTTGCCGTACTTCTTCTTGACCGGCCACAGCAGCCGCCGGGCCTTGTCCAGGCTGGCGTTGTCGGGCCAGCTGTTGAGCGGGGCGAAGCGCTGCATGCCCGAGCCGGCGCCGCCGCGGCCGTCGCCGACCCGGTAGGTGCCGGCCGAATGCCACGCCATCCGGATGAAGAACGGGCCGTAGTGGCCGAAGTCGGCGGGCCACCAGGGCTGGGAGGTCGTCATGACCTGCTCGATGTCCTGCTTCACCGCGGCCAGATCGAGGGTCGAGAACTCGGCCGCGTAGTCGAAGTCGGCGTCCATCGGGTTCGCCACCGGCGGATTCTTCTGCAGGATCGTGAGATTGAGCTGATGCGGCCACCAGTCACGGTTGCTGCCACGGGCGTCGGCGGAGGCGAACGGGCGCGCCGACGTCACGGGGCAGCCATTGTCACCGGGTTCCGTATTGGCTTCCGCGATAGGTGGATGTTCCTCGGGCACGGTGAATCCTTTCAGGAGAGTGATGGTGAAGTCGTGCAGTCGGGGCAGCGGCCCCAGTAGATGACTTCGGCTTCGTCGACGACGAAACCGGTGTCAGCGGCAGCGGTCAGACACGGCGCATCGCCGACTGCGCAGTCGACATCGACAATCACGCCACAGGATCGGCAGACGAGGTGATGATGGTTGTCGCCGACGCGGGTCTCGTACCGGGCGACGGTGCCCATGGGCTGGATTCGCCGCAGCAGGCCCGCGGTGGTGAGGACGCGCAGGACGTCGTACACCGCCTGGTGGCTCACCGCGCCGAGGGTGTCCCTGACCCGGCTCAGGATGGTGTCGGTATCGGCGTGCGGATGCTGGTGCACGGTGGTGAGCACCGCCAGACGCGGCGCCGTGACGCGCAGCGACGCCGCGCGGAGCATGCGCTCGAAGTCCGATGTGGTGGACACATTCCAGATTATTACTCGTTCCAGATGGCAGCGGAAGCGTTTCCGGCCAAGTGGCCTGGACCACATCGTGGTGGTTCCGGTCGGCGGCGCGGGGGCCGTAGCAGCGGTGACGGGAACAGGAACCGGGGCCGCCCCCCGGTCGACCCTGGTGCTAGGTGGTCACCGGGGTGCGGGTGGCGCGTTCGATGAGGTACTCGACCAGATGGGTGAGTACCGCCTTGGCCGAGGGCCGGTCGCGGGCGTCGCAGAGCACCACGGGAGTGTTCGGGTCGAGGTCGAGCGCGTCGCGCACCTCGTCGACGGTGTAGCGCGGCGCGCCCTCGAAGCAGTTCACCGCGATCAGGAACGGCAGCCCGCGCCGCTCGAAGAAGTCCACCGCCGCGAACGAATTGCTCAGCCTGCGGGTGTCGGCCAGCACGATCGCGCCGAGCGCGCCGCGGCACAGCTCGTCCCAGAGGAACCAGAACCGGTCCTGGCCCGGGGTGCCGAACAGGTACAGCACGAGGTCGCGGTCGATGGTGATGCGGCCGAAGTCCAGCGCGACCGTGGTCGTGGACTTCTGTTCCACCCCCGACAGGTCGTCGACGCCGGTGCTGACCTCGGTGATCAGCTCCTCGGTGCGCAACGGCGCGATCTCGCTGATCGAGGAGACCATGGTGGTCTTGCCGACGCCGAAGCCGCCGGCGATGAGGATCTTCACCGAGGCGGCCAGATGCTGCCCGCCCGGTGCCGTGGGGTCAAAGTTTTCGGATGCCATCCAGAACCGCTCGCAATACGTTGAGGTCTCCGGCGCCGGCCTCGGCCGTCGCAGGAGCCCGGAAGATGAGGTGGCCCTCGCCGATGAGATCACCGACGAGGATCTTGGTCACCGCCAGAGGAAGTTTCAGCACGGCCGAGACCTCGGCCACCGACTGCGCGCGCTTGCACAACTGTGCGATCGTCGCGTATTCGGGTTCCGGTCGCCGCAGGGTGGGGGCGGGGTGTACGGCCACCACCACCGTGAGCATGTCCAGGTCGTGCGCCGCACCCATGGTGCGGCCGCGGGTCACCGCGTACGGGCGGACCAGGGGTCCGGCCGCGTCGTCGAACCACGGATCGCCGAGTCGAGTCATGGTGCTGCTTCCTATAGCTCCGCCAGTCCGTGCCGCGGCTCGGTCGACAGGTAACTGCCGACCCGCTGCACGGTGAGGTTCATTTCATAGGCGACCATGCCGAGGTTCGCCGACTCGTTGGCCTGCAGCGCCAGGCACGCGTTGTCGCCCGCCGAGGTGACGAACAGGACGGCGCGGTCGAGCTCGATCACCGCTTGCCGCACACCACCGCCGTCGAATCGGCTGCCCGCGCTGCGCGCGAGACCGTAGAGGGTCGACGACATGGCGGCGAAGTGTTCGGCATCCTCGCGGTTCATCTGCGAGGAGCGTCCGAGCAGCAGCCCGTCGGTGGACAGCACGACCGCGTAGCGGACCCCCGCCAGCCGGTCGACGAGATCGTCGAGCAACCAGTTGAGATCACCGGGGTGGGAAGAGTTCACCTCAGCCTTCCTGTTCATCCTGATTCGATGTGGACAGTGGTTTGCGGCCCTGCCGGGTGCCGTTCTCGATCGCGGACATGATGTCGCGCGCCTGTTCGGCCGAGCGCGGCCGCTCCGGCGTACGCGGCGGCTCGGCGGCAGCCGGCTCCTCGGTGAGTTCGGGCGCCAGGTTGGTCTGGCGCTGACGCCGCGGCAGGGCCGGGCGCTCGTCGGAGCCGTGGGCCGGTACCTCGGGCGGTTCC
>NZ_JBCGFB010000059.1:0-35316 GCF_038752175.1 Nocardia sp. No.11
CGCTGGGCGCCATCGCCTCCGCGGCGGGCGGGCGCGCGGGCATGCCGGTCCGCAACGCGGCGGCGGGCGCGCTGATGTTCGCGCCGAAGGTGCTCACCATGCGCGACGCGGAGTACCTGGCCGACACCGTGATCAGCTCCTCCGAGCGTGGCCCGGCCTACCGGGTCGGCGTGTTCGCCCCGCTGGCCAACTACGGCTCGGTGTTCTACGGCCTGCACGACCTGTTCTCCAACCACCGGGAACGCACCGGCTGCTTCACCGTCATCTCCGCGATGACCTACGGCGTGCGCTCGGCGTACCTGCGCGCCGAGGCGGCCGCCCGCGGCCTGTCCCCTGCCGACTACGGCCTGATCACCTTCACCTGTCGCCTGCGCCCCTCCGCGCTGCCGTCGGAGCAGCTGCGCGAGATCGTCTCCGGCATCGACGACATCTGCCGCTCGGAGCAGGCGCTGCGCTACAGCGTCTAGCCCATCCGCCCAGACAAGGGAAGGGCCCCACCGGAATCCGGTGGGGCCCTTCCCTTGTGTCTGTGTAGCTGTCGCTCAGTGCTTCTCGGCGCCGATGTAGTACTCGAACACCAGGCCCGCCGCGGCGGCGAGCACGAGCACCACGCCGAGGCCGATCAGCCAGAACTGGAAGAACGCCAGACCCAGCGCGGTGACCGAACCAGCGGCGGCCAGGGTAATCGGCCAGAAGCTGCCGGGCGAGAAGAAGCCCAGGTCACCGGCGCCGTCGACGATCTCGGCCTCCTCGTAGTCCTCGGGCCGCAGGTCGATGCGGCGCGCGACGAACCGGAAGTAGGTGCCGATGATCAGCGACAGGCCCGCGGTCAGCACGATCGCGGTGGTACCGGCCCATTCGATGCCGGTGCGCGACTGAGCGGTGAAGAAGCCGTAGACGATGCCCACCAGGATGAAGAACGCCGTGAGCAGTTCGAAGATCCGTGCTTCGATCCTCATATCAGAATCCTCACTTGCTCTCGTTCACCGAAGCGCTCTTGATGTCACGCTTGGTGTTGAAGGGGTACGTGGAGGTGGCCACCGGCGACTCGCCGATCGACTCGAGCGCCTCACCGTTGGTCTTGCCGTCGATGCGCGCCTGCATGTACTTGGCGTACTTCTCCGGCGAGACCGCGCGGACCTCGAAGTTCATCATCGAGTGGTAGGTGCCGCACATCTCGGCGCAGCGGCCGACGAACGCGCCTTCCTTCTCGATCTCGGAGATCTGGAAGACGTTGTCGGACTGGTTTTCCTTCGGGTTCGGCATCACGTCGCGCTTGAACATGAACTCCGGCACCCAGAAGGCGTGGATCACGTCGGCGGCGGCGAGCTGGAACTCGATGCGCTTGCCGGTCGGCAGCACCAGGACCGGGATCTCGGTGCTGGAGCCGATGGTCTCGACCTTGTCGTAGTGCAGGTACGAGAGGATGTCGTTGGCCGGCTTGCCGTGCAACGGACCCGGCTGCGGGTGCCCCTCTTCGTTCTTGCGCTCCTCGTACTGCGCCAGCTGCTCTTCGTTCGCCAGCTCACGCTCGGAGTCGATGCCGTTCCAGGTCAGCCCACCGACGTTGTTGACGTTGCGGTAGCCGAACTTCCAGTTCCACTGGAAGGCGGTCACGTCGACGGTGACATCCGGGTTGTCCGTCTTCTCGTGCACGTAGTTCTGCACGACCACGGTGAAGTAGAACAGCACCGCGATGATCACGAACGGGATCGCCGTGTAGGTCAGCTCCAGCGACACGTTGTAGCCCGTCTGGCGCGGGAACTCCGGGGAGTCCTTGCGCTTGCGGTGCATGATGACGGTCCAGAAGGTCAGACCCCAGACCAGCACGCCCATGGCGAGCGCGGCCAGCACGGACCAGGTCCACAGCTCCCGCATCCGGGTGGCCTGCGGCGTGATGCCCGAGGGCCAGCCGAACCGCAGCCATACATTGTCGATCGAGCAGCCCGAGACGAGGACGGCAGTGATCCCCAAGGACACCGCCAGCCCGGCCCGTCGAAGGATGCGGCCCTGCCGACCCCGAACGGGTCGTGCCCCGATCTCTTCGCTCGCCTTGTGCGCCACGCTCACGCCTTCCTGGTCGCTACACATTCCGACACATTGCGTCGTCCGGGCCGCGATCCGCCCGTTCCGACACCGCTTTCAAGCACGTTTCAGGCCGCCCTCGAGTATTGCCGCTGTGACGCCTGCACACCTGAGAAGGACCTGAGTACTACGCAGCGTAGACCAAAGCGGGCGCTGTCTTGTCGCGGGGTCGTGTTCGACACTCCGCTGTGACCGCACCGGAGGCGGCGACCTGCGGTTTGCCGTCCGCCGCGGGTCGCGGGCACCGCGGCGACGGGTTGGGCGCGGCGCGTCGCCCGGGTGTGCGGCATACTCGGACACAGCGTTTCGGCCCGAGGAGCGGCCACCCCATCATCGAACGAGAGAAGGTTGCCGACACCGTGTGCGGACTGCTCGGATTCCTGACAGCTGATCCGGCGACGACCGAGGTGGTCGATCAGGTGTACGACGCGCTGCACTGCCAGCGGCACCGCGGCCCCGATGAAAAGGGAACCTGGCACGGCGTCGCCTCGGAGCGGGGACCCCTCGACGATCACATGATCTTCGGCTTCAACCGGCTCTCCATCATCGATATCGAGCACTCGCACCAGCCGCTGCGCTGGGGCCCCGCGGACAACCCGCAGCGCTACGCGATGACGTTCAACGGCGAGATCTACAACTACCTGGAACTGCGCGAGCAGCTGGCCGCCGAGCACGGCGCCGAGTTCCCCGACGGCAAGATCTTCGCCACCGACGGTGACGGCGAGTCCATCGTGGCCGCCTTCCACTTCTGGGGCCCCGAGGCCGTGCGCAAGCTGCGCGGCATGTTCGCCTTCGCGATCTGGGACACCGAGACCCAGGAGTTGTTCCTGGCGCGCGACCCGTTCGGCATCAAGCCGCTGTTCTACGCGACCGGCCCCGGCGGCACCGCCTTCGCCAGCGAGAAGAAGAGCGTCCTGGAACTGCTCGGCCCGCTCGGGCTCTCCGACGAGCTGGATCCGCGCGCGCTCGAGCACTACACGGTGCTGCAGTACGTGCCCGAGCCCGAGTCGCTGCACCGCAACATCCGCCGCCTCGAATCCGGCACCTACGCCACCGTGAAGGTCGGGCAGGCGCCGACGACCACCCGCTACTTCCGTCCCGACTTCCGGGTCCGCCCGTTCGCCGAGGGCGCCGAGCGGGCCCGCTACGCCGAGATCGCCGCGGCGCTCGAGGACTCCGTCGCCAAGCACATGCGCGCCGATGTCACCGTCGGGTCGTTCCTGTCCGGCGGCATCGACTCCACCGCCATCGCGGCGCTGGCCATGCGGCACAACCCGAAGCTGATCACCTTCACCACCGGCTTCGAGCGCGAGGGCTACTCCGAGGTCGACGTGGCCGCCGAGAGCGCCGAGCTGATCGGCGCGCGCCACATCGTCAAGGTGGTCTCCCCCGCCGAGTTCGCCGCCGCGATCCCCGAGATCGTCTGGTACCTCGACGACCCGGTCGCCGACCCGGCCCTGGTGCCGCTGTACTTCGTGGCCAAGGAGGCCCGCAAGCACGTCAAGGTGGTGCTTTCCGGCGAGGGCGCCGACGAGCTGTTCGGCGGCTACACCATCTATCGGGAGCCGTTGTCGCTCAAGCCGTTCGAGTACCTGCCCGCCGGGCTGCGCAAGCTCGTCGGCAAGCTCGGCGACAAGATGCCCGACGGCAGGCGCGGCAAGTCGCTGCTGCAGCGCGGGTCGCTCACCCTCGAGGACCGCTACTACGGCAACGCCCGCAGCTTCAACGACGCGCAGCTGCGCTCGGTGCTGCGTGAGTTCCGGCCCGAGTGGACCCACCAGGACGTCACCGCGCCGATCTACGCCCAGTCCGCGGGCTGGGACCCGGTGGCCCGGATGCAGCACCTGGACCTGTTCACCTGGCTGCGCGGCGACATCCTGGTCAAGGCCGACAAGATGACCATGGCCAACTCGCTGGAGCTGCGGGTGCCGTTCCTGGACAACGAGGTGATGCGCGTCGCCCAGGGGCTGCCCTACGACCAGAAGATCACCAAGGAGACCTCGAAGTACGCGCTGCGTCAGGCCTTGGACGGGATCGTGCCCGACCACGTCCTGCACCGCGCCAAGCTCGGCTTCCCGGTCCCGCTGCGGCACTGGCTGCGCGGCACCGAGCTCTACGACTGGGCCCAGACCCAGATCGCCGAGTCCCAGACCGACCACCTGATCGACAAGGCCGCGGTGCTGCAGATGCTGCGCGACCACAAGGCCGGGGTGTCCGACCACAGCCGCCGCCTGTGGACCCTGCTCGTGTTCATGGTCTGGCACGGCATCTTCGTCGAGGACCGGATCAAGCCGGAGATCCAGGAACCGGTCTACCCGGTCTCGCTGTAGTCCCCCGCGACGCGCGAACGCCCCCTCGATCGACAGATCGAGGGGGCGTTCGGTTTTCGGTTACAGCAGGACCGACAGCTCGTCGGCGGCGTCGGCGCCGTAGGCCTTGGTGAGGCGTTCGACGGCCTCGTCCTTGTTGAGGGTCCACTCCTGGGTCCCGGTGGTCTCCAGGACCAGCACGGCGATCAGGGAGCCGAGCTGGGCGGCGCGCTCCAGGCTCAGGCCGGCGCGGTGAGCGGTGAGGAAGCCGGCGCGGAAGCCGTCGCCGACACCGGTCGGGTCGACCTTGGACACCTCGGGCACCACGCCGACACGCACCTCGGTGCCGTCGGCGTCGACGACGAGCACGCCCTCCGAACCCAGGGTGGTCACCCGGATGCCGACCTTGGCGGCGATCTGCTCCTCGGTCAGGCCGGTCTTCTGCAGCAGCAGGCCCCACTCGTACTTGTTGGTGAACAGGTAGGCCGCGCCGTCGACCAGCTCGGCGGCCTGGTCGCCGTCGAGGCGGGCCAGCTGCTGGGACGGGTCGGCGGCGAAGGCGATGCGCTGGGCCTTGGCCTGGCGGGTGTGCGCGACCATCGCCTCGGGGTCGTTCGCGCCGACCAGCACCAGGTCGACATCGTGCGCGTCGGCGATGGCGGCGACATCGATATCGCGCGCCTCGCTCATCGCGCCCGGGTAGAACGAGGCGATCTGCGCCATCGCCTCGTCGGTCGTGCAGACGAACCGCGCGGTGTGCGCCGTGCTCGACACGTGCACCGCCGAACAATCGACACCGTTGGACTCGAGCCACTGCCGGTACTCGGCGAAGTCGGCGCCCACCGCGCCGACCAGCACGGGCCGCTGCTTGAGCAGACCCATCGCGTAGGCGATGTTGCCCGCCACGCCGCCCCGGCGGATCTGCAGGTCGTCGACGAGGAAACTCAGGGACACGTGGTCGAGCTGATCGGCGAGCAGCACGTCGGCGAACTTGCCGGGAAAACGCATGAGGTGGTCGGTGGCGATGGATGCGGACACAGCAACAGACACGAGGCGAGGCCCCTTCGACATTAGGCGCGGGAACAGAAAAGCCCGAGATCACCAGATCCCGGACTTCAACGGTAGCAAGCGCCACACCCCCTGGGGTTCACCTCCGCGCTACGGTTTTCGGCCGCCCCGCGACCGAGGGGCGATACGTCACGGCGAAGCCGGAGTATCGCCCCTCGGTCGCGGGGTTACGAGGCCGAAAACCCGCGGCGCCAGCCGCCAATCGACACTGCCGAAAACCCGCGGCGCCAGCCGCCAATCGACACTGCCGAAAACCCGCGGCGCCAGCCGCTAGTTGAAACTGTCGCCGCAGGCGCAGGAGCCGGTGGCGTTCGGGTTGTCGATCGTGAAGCCCTGCTTCTCGATGGTGTCGACGAAGTCGATCGAGGCGCCCTGGATGTAGGGGGCGCTCATGCGGTCGACGGCGAGCTTCACGCCGGAGAACTCGACGACGATGTCACCGTCGAGGACGCGGTCGTCGAAGAAGAGCTGGTAGCGCAGGCCGGCACAGCCACCCGGCTGGACGGCGATGCGCAGGGCGAGGTCGTCGCGACCTTCCTGGTCGAGCAGCGCCTTCGCCTTGGCGGCGGCAGCGTCGGTCAGCGTCGCACCGTGGGTCTCGGTGGCGGTCTCGTTCTGCACAGTCATGGACACTCCTAAGTCGGCCGGCCCGCGTAACGGACCTCAGGTGCACAGCGCACGACTGATTTCAACACCATCGCGGCGGCTGCTATTCCTATTTTGCCACCCCCGCCACGCAGCGTGGATTCGACCTGGGTGGTTCACCCCACAGTACGCGTCGCGTCGGCGTGACCCAGCTCGCACTCCGGGCGCCGATGAGACCGGGCGCACCGCTCGGCGGACCGCATTTCCCGATGCTCGGCACTATCGAATAGCCTGGTGAACGTGAAATTGTTCCGTCGCGACGAGTCCAGCACCATCGACGAGTCCGTCGACCCCTCGGTGCCGGATGTCGAACAGACCGCCACCGCACCCGCCTCCACCACCCCGGGCAAGGGTCGCCCGACCCCGAAAAGGCGTGAGGCCGAAGGCAAACGGCGCGGCCCGGTGGCGCCCGCCCCGATGACCGCCAAGGAAGCCCGCGCCCGCCGCAAGGCCGCGAAGGGCTCCAAGGAAGACCGCAAGGCCGCCGCGGCCGACCGCCGCGCCGCCGTGCAGGACCGCCGCGCCCGGATGCTGGCCGGCGAGGACAAGTACCTGCTGCCCCGCGATCAGGGCCCGGTACGCGCCTATGTGCGCGATCTGGTCGACGCCCGCCGCAACCTGGTCGGCCTGTTCATGCCGATGGCGCTGGTGCTGATCCTGTCGATGTTCGTCGCCCCCGGGCTGCAGACCATCGTGACGCTGGCGATGCTGGTCATGATGGTGTTCATGATCATCGAGGGCTTCGTGCTCGGCAAGATCGTGAACAACCGGGTGATCGAGCGCTACCCCGACACCACCGACACCGGCTTCAAGCTGGGCTGGTACGCCTTCGTGCGCGCCTCGCAGATCCGCAAGATGCGCGCCCCCAAGCCGCGGGTCGGCCCCGGCGACGCCGTCTGAGTTCGCCCTCACGAATGCCGTTCCACCCGCGGGTGGGGCGGCATTCGCGCGTTCAGTGATGCCCGGGGCGGATGTCGGTGGCATAGCCGGCGATGGCGGCCAGTTCGGCGTCGATGCGCTGGGCGTCGCGGTCGACGACGCCGGTCGAGCCGGCGGTCCCGCGCCCGATGAGGACGGCGAGTCCGATGATGGTGGCGAGGACGATCGAAAAAGTAACCATGGCAGAAATTTTGCGCTCGTCAGTTTTCGGCCGAAAGTGGCTGTACTGTCATTGTGCGTAAAAATTCGGCCAGATAGCATGGGGTGATGCTGTCCAAGGTCTCGGTCGTCCTCAACGACAAACTCGCCATGTTCGAATTCGGCGTCGTCTGTGAGGTTTTCGGGCTCGACCGCACCGCCGACGGTCTGCCCGGCTTCGACTTCAAGGTCTGCGGGGCCACCCCCGGCAAGCCGCTGCGCTCCACCACGCCGGGCGTCTCGGTGACGCCCGAGTACGGCCTCGACGAGCTGGTGCACGCCGACCTCGTCGCCATCCCGGCCTTCCCCTTCACCGTCGGCCACAGCTACGACGAGCGGGTCGTCGAGGCGGTCCGGGCGGCCTCGGACGCGGGCGCGATCGTGCTGACCGTGTGCTCCGGCGCCTTCCTGGCCGGCGCGGCCGGGCTGCTGGACGGGCGCAAATGCACCACGCACTGGCGCTACGTCGACATCCTGGCCGCCCAGTTCCCCGACGCGACCGTCGACCCGGACGTGCTGTTCGTCGACGAGGGCAACCTGATCACCAGCGCGGGCACCGCGGCGGGCATCGACGCCTGCCTGCACCTGGTGCGCCGCGAGATCGGCACCGCCGCGGCCAACGGCATCGCCCGCCGGATGGTCGTGCCGCCCCAGCGCGACGGCGGCCAGCGCCAATTCATCGAGCAGCCGGTGCCCGAATGCCGCTCCGAGGGCCTGTCGACCACGCTGACCTGGCTCACCGAGAACCTGGCGCACCCGCATACCGTCGACGAGCTGGCCGCCCGATCCAGCATGTCCACCCGCACCTTCGCCCGCCGCTTCGCCGCCGAGACCGGCACCACCCCGGTCAAGTGGCTCACCACCCAGCGCGTCCTGTTCGCCAAGCACCTGCTCGAGGCCACCGACATGCCGCTCGAACGCATCGCCGACCAGTCCGGCTTCGGCTCCGGCGCACTGCTGCGCCACCACTTCCAGCGCCAGGTCGGCATCGCCCCCACCGAATACCGCCGCCGCTTCGGCGGCCCTACCCGCGAGCCCGCCTCCTCGTAGGGGGGCGAGCGCGCGCCGTGTGGCGCGATCCGGTCTCGCGCCGCCGATCCCTTGGTGAACAGCACAGTTCTCCACCCGGTCGGCCTGTAGACCCTCAGCATCGCCTTGACTGTCCCGCGCGCTCATCGACAGGCTGGTCTGGTGCTTCATGCTGGGTGGGGAAATCTTCGGACGCTGACAAGAGCGCTCTCGGTCGTCACGACGGCCGTGGTCCTGTCGTCGATCGGCTTGTCGACGGCCACCGCCGGACCGCTCGCCGCACCGGTAACGCGCACTCCCGCAGGCGGTTTCGAGGAGCTGCTGGTCCCGTCGAGCATGGGGCCGGTGCGGGTGCAGGTGCAGTGGGCCGCGCGCGGTGGCAGCTCGGCGCTGTATCTGCTCGACGGGCTGCGCGCGCCGTCCGATCACAGCCAGTGGACCACCGACACCGACGTGCTGCGCCGATTCGCCGGTGACGACGTCACCTTGGTGTTCCCGGTCGGCGGGCACTCGAGCTTCTACACCGACTGGTACCGCCCGAGCAGCACCAATCGGCAGGCCACGACCTACCGGTGGGAGACCTTCCTCACCCGCGAACTGCCGGACTTCTTGGCCGGATACGGCGTCTCGCGCACCGACAACGCGATCGTCGGCGTCTCCATGGGTGGCAATGCCGCGCTGACCCTGGCCGCCCATCATCGTGACCAGTTCCGGTTCGCCGGATCGTTCTCCGGCTTCCTCAACCCGGCCTACCCGCTGTGGAATCAGGCCATGCGCGCGGCCATGCTCGACGAGGGCGGGTTCAACATCGACGACATGTGGGGCGCCGCGGGCGATCCCGCCTGGAGCCGCAACGACGCCACCGTCCAGGCCGAACGGCTGCGCGGGCTGCCGATCTACGTCACCACCGGCAACGGCGTCCCCGGCCCGCTGGATCTGCCCAACGGCGTCGGCGACACCGTCAACGCGGCGGGCATCGAGGCGTTCGCGGTGATCGCGGCCAGTATCTTCCGCGACCGGACCGCGGCCCTCGGCATTCCCGCACGGGTCGATTTCGGCACCGGCACCCACACCTGGCCGTACTGGCAGCAGTCGATCACCACCGCCCGGCCGATGATCCTCGACGCACTCGGCGTCGGCTGATTGCTACCGTGCTGGCATGCCAGCCAGCGCCCCGACCCGCACCCTCGTCCTCGGCGGCGCCCGCTCCGGCAAGTCCGCGTTCGCCGAGAACCTGCTGGCCGAGGCGACCACCGTGCGCTATCTCGCCACGGCCGTGCTGGATCCGGCCGACGAGGATTTCGCCGCCCGGATCGCCGGACACCGCGACCGGCGGCCCGCGCACTGGACGACCGTCGAGAACACCGAGCCCGCAACGGTTCTCACCACCGCGGCGCCCGCGACCCTGCTCGACGACATCGGCACCTGGCTCACCGCCCGCCTCGACGCCCGCGCCGCCTGGGACGCCCCGCGCGGCACCGTCGCCCCCGACTGCGACGCGCTCGTCGCGGCCGTCGAGTCCTACCGGCAGCGGCTGGTGATCGTCTCGCCCGAGGTCGGGCTGGGTGTCATCCCGGCGACCCGCTCCGGGCGGTTGTTCCGCGACGAGATCGGCGCGCTCAACCAGCACCTGGCCCGGGTGTGCGACGAGGCGTTCCTGATCGTGGCCGGGCTGCCGGTCCGGCTGAAATGAGCCGGGTCGGTCGGCGCGACGCACCGTGATCCGGGCAAGATGAGCGTCGAACACCCGGCACCCCTGTCGAAAGGCTTGCAAGTGACACACGGATTCGGACCGGTCGCGGCCCCGGACGCGCAGGTCCGCGCGGCGGCCGAGCAGCGCCAGACGCAGCTCACGAAACCGGCCGGATCGCTGGGACGGCTCGAGACCCTCGGCAACTGGATCGCGGCCTGCCAGGGCGTGTGCCCGCCCCGGCAGTTCGAGCGCGCCAGGGTCGTGGTGTTCGCCGGCGATCACGGGGTCGCCCGGCACGGCGTCTCGGCCTACCCGAGCGAGGTCACCGGGCAGATGGTGGCGAACTTCCTGGCGGGCGGGGCGGCCGTCAACGCGCTCGCCGCGGTCGCGGGGGCGACGGTTCGGGTGGCCGATATCGCCGTCGACGGTGACACCGATCCCGCGGTCGCCCAGCACAAGGTGCGCCGCGGCAGCGGCGCGATCGACCGGGAGGACGCGCTCACCGCCGACGAGGTCGCCGCCGCACTGGCCGCGGGCCGCGCGATCGCCGACGAGGAGATCGACGCGGGCGCCGACCTGTTGATCGCCGGAGACATGGGCATCGGCAACACCACCCCCGCCACCGTTCTCATCGCGACGCTGACCGGCACCGAGCCGGTCGCCGCCGTCGGCCGCGGCACCGGCGTCGACGACGCGGGCTGGATCCGCAAGGTCGCCGCCATCCGCGACGCCATGCGCCGGGCCCGGCCCGTCGCCACCGATCCGGTCGACCTGCTGCGGGTCGCCGCGGGCGCCGACTTCGCCGCCATGGCCGGATTCCTGGCCCAGGCCGCGAACCGCCGGACACCGGTCGTGCTCGACGGTGTCGTCGTCACCGCCGCCGCCCTGGTCGCCGAGGACCTCGCCGCGGGCGCCAGGGAATGGTGGCTGCCGGGCCACCGCTCCACCGAACCGGCGCACGACCTGGCCCTCAAGCATCTGCGCCGGGAACCACTGGTCGACCTGGGCATGCGGCTGGGCGAGGGCTCGGGCGCGCTCACCGCGCTGCCGATCCTGCGCGCCGCCGTCGCCACCCTCGCGGAGATGTCGACCTTCGCCGACGCGGGCGTCAGCACCGCCGACAAGCTGGACGCCGTCGACCTGAGCAAGTGAGCACGGTCGCGACGGACAGCGTCAGCCGCTGGCCGTTCCCCGCGCACGCCAGGTCGTGTCATCGCGCCCGGTGCCGGTCCGCGTTTCGTGGCGTCGCGCGAGGTGGCCGGGTCCGCCACCACCGCGGACCCATGACCATCACCCGTTCGCCGCGGTCGCGGAGCGCCTCGTGAACAGCGTGCGGCTGGCCGTTTCCTGGCTCACCGTCCTGCCGGTGCGCGGCCCCGATGCCGTCGACCGGCGGGCAGCGGGCCAGGCCATCGCGCTCGCGCCGCTGGTCGGGCTGCTGCTCGGCGGGGCGGCCGCCGCGGCGATGCGGCTGTCGGTGGCCGCGGGGCTCACCACACTGCTGGCCGGACTGCTCACCGTCGGGCTGCTCGCGCTGCTCACCCGGGGCATGCATCTGGACGGTCTGGCCGACACCGTCGACGGCCTGGGCAGCTACGGTCCGCCCGAGCGGGCCAGGCAGATCATGAAGTCCGGCGGCGCGGGACCGTTCGGGGTGGCGGCGCTGATCTTCGCCATCGCGATCCAGGCCGTCGCCTTCGCCGCGCTGGCCGGCGAGCAGCGGTGGATCGCGATCGTGCTGGCCGTGGCCCTGGGCCGGGTCGCCGTGGTGCTCGCCTGCCGTCGCGGCATCCGCGCGGCCCCCGACTCCGGGTTCGGCACGCTGGTGGCGGGCACCCAGCCGCTCGGCCCCGTCCTGATCTGGCCGATGGCGGCCGTGGTGGCGGCGGTATTCGCGGTGCCAGCCAACCTCTGGCTCGGCCCCGTGGTCACCGTCGCGGTGCTCGCGCTGACGATCACGCTGACCCGGCATTGCGTCCGCCGCTTCGACGGGCTCTCCGGCGACGTGCTCGGCGCCGTCGTCGAGATCACTGTTTCACTTGCGGCCGTTGGGTTCTCGCTCGCGGGTTAGTCCACCGCCCAGCGATGTGAAACCTGCATTGGTCACAAGCTCGGGACGGCGGCGGTTGTGTGGTCGCACAGACAGTCCGCTCATCGGTACTCGGGTGCTCCCCCAGCACACCGGTGGCAATACAGTGTTGACATGTCTTCCGAGCGCCTCTACTTCCGCCAGCTACTGTCCGGCCGGGATTACGCCGTCGGCGATCCGATCGCCACGCAGATGCGCAATTTCGCGTATCTGATCGGCGACCGGGAGACCGGCGAAACCGTCGTCGTCGATCCCGCCTACAAGGCATCGGACCTGGTCGACGTCGCGACCGCCGACGGGATGACCGTCACCGGCGTGCTCGCCACCCACCACCATCCCGACCACGTCGGCGGCACCATGCTCGGCTTCACCCTCGGCGGCGTGCGTGAGCTGCTGGAGAAGACCAGCGTCGCGGTGCACGTGAACAAGCAGGAACTGGACTGGGTCGCCCAGACCACCGGAATCGCGCCGAGCGAACTGACCGGCCACGACAACGGCGACAAGGTGAAGGTCGGCGCGCTCGAGATCGAGTTACTGCACACCCCCGGCCACACCCCGGGCAGCCAGTGTTTCCTGTTCGACGGCCGCCTGATCTCCGGCGACACCCTGTTCGTCGACGGCTGCGGCCGCACCGACTTCCCCGGCGGCGACTCCGACGAGATGTTCCGCAGCCTGCGCCACCTGGCCGCCCTCGACGGCAACCCGGTCGTCTACCCCGGCCACTGGTACTCCGAACAGCCCAGCGCCGAACTGTCGGCCATCCGCGACAACAACTACGTCCTTCGCCCGCAGACCTTGCAGCAGTGGCAGGCCCTGATGCCGGGCTAGGCAGACGAACTCGGCCATCACGCCCCGACCTCGAGGAGGGGCAGGCCGACGCAGTCGGCCGTCGCGGCCGTCCCGTCGGTCGGGTTGCCGTTGCGTAGGCGACACAGGAGCAAGCAACGGTGACCTGACCGACAGGACAGAAGTGGCCGCGACTCGAGCGCGCCGGCGCTCCGATTACACCGTGCGCATCCACCCGTGGGTGTCGGCGAAGGTGCCGCGCTGGATGCCGGTCAGCGTGTCGCGCAGCGCCATCGTCACCTCGCCGGGCTCACCGCCGCCGATGCTGAACTCGCCGTCGGCCGAGCGCACCCAGCCGACCGGGGTGATCACCGCGGCGGTGCCGCACGCGAAAACCTCGCTGATCTCGCCGGATTCGGCACCCTTGCGCCATTCCTCGACCGAGACCTTGCGCTCCTCGACCGGGTAGCCGGAATCGGCGGCCAGGGTGAGCAGCGAGTCGCGGGTGATGCCGGGCAGCAGCGAGCCGGACAGCTCCGGGGTCACCAGCCGGGCCTCGGAACCGGTGCCGTAGACGAAGAACAGGTTGTTGGTGCCCATCTCCTCGACGTAGCGGCGCTCGCAGGCATCCAGCCACACGACCTGGTCACAGCCCTTTTCGGTGGCTTGGGCCTGGGCCAGCAGCGAGGCGGCGTAGTTGCCTGCCACCTTGGCCTCGCCGGTGCCGCCGGGGGCCGCGCGCACGTACTCGGTGGACAGCCACACCCGCACCGGCTTCACCCCGCGCGGGAAGTACGCGCCGGCCGGCGAGGCCAGCAGCAGGTACTTGTAGGCCGCCGCGGGCTTGACGCCCAGGCCCGCCTCGGTGGAGAACATGAACGGACGCAGGTACAGCGAGTCCTCGCCGCCTGCGGCGGGCACCCAGTCGGCGTCCACGTCGAGCAGCTGACGCACGGATTCGACGAACAGCTCCTCCGGCAGCTCGGCCATCGCCATCCGGGCGGCCGAGCGGCGGAAGCGCGCGGCGTTGGCGTCGATCCGGAAGGTGGCGATGCTGCCGTCGGGCTGCCGGTAGGCCTTGAGCCCTTCGAAGATCGCCTGCCCGTAGTGGAACACCATGGTCGCCGGGTCCATCGACAGCGGGCCGTACGGCTCGACCCGCGCGTTGCCCCACGCGCCGTCGGCGTAGTCGATCGACACCATGTGATCGGTGAAGAACCGCCCGAAACCGGGGGCCGCCAGTACCTCTTCCCGCTGCTGCGCCGAAACGGGCGCCGGATGCGGAATACGAGTGAACTGTGCAGCGACTGTCATGATGCGATCCTATCCATTGCGCGGAATTACTTCGTTTTGGTGTCGACGAACGGCGGCTTGACCACCTCGCAGCGCAGCCTGCGCCCACGCACGTCGACCTCCACCTCATCGCCCGGTTCCAGCTTCGCGGTGGTGTCGAGCAGGGCCAGCGCGATGCCGACCTTCAGCGACGGCGAGAACGTCCCCGAGGTGGTCTCGCCGACCGGTTCGCCGTCGCGCAGCACGGTCTGCCCCTGCCGCAGCACGCCGCGATCGAGCGCCTTCAAACCCATCAGGGTGCGGCGCGGGCCGTCGGCCTTCTCCTGCTCGAGTGCCGCCTTGCCCCAGAACTCCGGCTTCTTCCAGCCGACGGCCCAGCCGGTGCGGGCTTGGTTCGGGGTGATGTCGAGGGACAGCTCGTGGCCGTGCAGCGGGTAGCCCATCTCGGTGCGCAGGGTGTCGCGGGCGCCCAGCCCGGCCGGCTGGCCGCCCGCGGCGAGGACCTGCGCGGTGAGCGCGCGGAAGACCGGCTCGGCGTCGGCCCAGCGGGGCAGCAGCTCGTAGCCGTGTTCGCCGGTGTAGCCGGTCCGGCACACCCGCACCGGCCGGCCCTCCCATTCGGCGTCGGCGTAGGCCATGTATTCCATGTCGGTGGGCAGGCCGAGCGCGGCCAGCACCTCGGTCGACTTGGGACCCTGCACCGCGAAGACCGCGTAGTCACGGTGCTCGTCGGTCACGGTGACCCCCTCGGGCGCCACCGTGCGCAGCTCGGCGACGACGGCCGCGGTGTTGGCGGCGTTGGGCACCAGGAACACCTCGTCGTCGCTGACGTAGTAGGCGATCAGATCGTCGATCACGCCGCCGTCGGCGGCACAGCACAGCGTGTACTGGGCCTTGCCGGGACGGATCCGGGCCAGATCGTTGGTCAGCGCCGAGTTCACGAACGCCGCCGCGCCGGGGCCGGCGACCGTGGCCTTGCCCAGGTGACTCACGTCGAAGAGTCCCACGGTGGTACGCACGGCGGTGTGCTCGCCGACGGTGCCGCCGTACTGCACGGGCATCTCCCACCCGCCGAACGGCGCGAAGGTGGCTCCGAGTTCGACGTGAACAGCGTGGATGGGGCCCTCGAGCAGCGCGTTGTCGGTCATGGCCGAGAGCTTATCGGTCCCTCCCGGCACCACGCGAACCTCCGAGCAGGGGGGTGCGAGCCCCGACGTCGGCGTCGGTGCCGGCCGCCGTCATCGGGGTCCGGGTCGCCCGCGCGCGAAAGCCGATGCCGGGCAACGGCGGTAAGGTCGTGGCCGTGAGTGAGATGTCCGGCCGCAGGTTCCGCACCGTCTCCCGGATGGACCGGGTGCTGAGCCAGACCGTGTCCAGGATCCCGGAGTCGTCGGTGGACCGGGGCATGCTGCGCCTGACCAAGTCGGCCAACACCGGCGGCCTGTGGCTGGCCGCGGCGGCGGTGCTGGCGGTCAAGCCCGGCCAACCGCGCCGGGCCGCCCTGCGCGGGGTGATCGCGCTGGCGGGGTCGAGCTTCACGGTGAATCTGGTGCTCAAGTCACTGATCCCGCGCCGACGTCCCCCGGCCGAACTCATGCCGCACGGCAGGCGCCTGATCGACGCGCCGGTGTCGTCGTCGTTCCCGTCGGGGCACAGCGCCAACGCCGCGGCCTTCGCCACCGCCGTCGCCCTGGAGAGCCCGCGGACCGCACTCGCCGTCGCCCCGGTGGCCGCCGCTGTCGCCTATTCGCGCATCCACACCGGCGCGCACTGGCCGTCCGACGTTCTCGTCGGTGCCGCCGTCGGCACCGGTGTCGCGCTGGCCACCCGCCGCTGGTGGCCGATCCGCGAATCCGACGAGGCGGACGCGCACGTGGTGCGCGACGCGCCCGCCCTGGTCGACGGCAAAGGTCTACTGCTGCTGATCAATCCGCGCTCCGGCGACTCCGCCTACGACCCCACCGCCGACATCGCCGAGGCGCTGCCCGCGGCCACCCTGCTGCACACCGAGCCCGGACGCGACGCCGTCGAACTGTTGCAGGAGGCCGTCGACTCCTCGATCGTCGCGGTCGGCGCGGCCGGGGGTGACGGCACCATCGCCGCCGCGGCGGCCGTCGCGGTGCGCAATGATCTGCCGCTGGTCGTCGTCCCGGCGGGCACCCTCAATCACTTCGCGCGCGACCTCGGCGTCTACGACCTGCGCGAGGTCGTGGACGCGACCGGCGCGGGCGAGGCCGTCGAAGTCGACATCGCCGCCGTCGAGTTCGACACCCCCGAGGGGCCGCGCACCCACTACCTGATCAATACCGCCAGCATCGGCGCCTACCCCGAACTGGTCCGGCTGCGCGAGAAGTGGGAGGACCGCTGGGGTAAGTGGCCCGCGTTCGCGGCGGCGCTGATCGTCATGCTGCGCCGGGCCGAACCGACCCGCGTCCGGATCGACGACCGCTGGCACGATCTGTGGTTCCTGTTCATCGGCAACGGTCCGTACCATCCGCACGGCGCGGTCCCGGCGTTCCGGTCCCGGCTGGACGAAGGCCTGCTCGATGTCCGCTGGCTGCGCGCCGACGTCCGGTTCTCCCGCACCCGTGCCGTCATCGCGCTGATGCTGGCCGCCATCGGGCACAGCCGGGTCTACGGCGAGCGCCAGATGCACGAGCTGTCGGTGGCCGTGCACGTCCCCGTGTCGGTGGCCGCCGACGGCGAAGTCGTCGGTACCGCACGCGATCTGCGCTTCACCATCGCGGGCCGCATCCCGGTCTACCGGCGCAACGAGGACAACCCGCGCTGGGAGAACCGGGCGCGGCCGCACCATCGCCGTCCGCTGGCCTGGCTCACCGACCGCCGTCGCTGATTTCCTCACGAACCCGTCTCACCTCGATCACCATCGGCCACAACAACCTTGCGCGGGCCCCCGCACCTGTGGACATGATGGATTCATGAGCTCACCGGACGGCGCCCGTCCGATCACCGACACCGAAGCCACCCGCCGCTGGGACCCGTGGACCCCGAGCGTCGTCGCCGCCCGTCTCGACTCCTGCTTCGCGCCGTGGGCGGTCGCGGGCGGCTGGGCGATCGATCTGTTCGCGGGCGGGATCTCCCGCGCGCACGACGACATCGAGATCGCCGTCCCCCGAACGGCTTTCCCCGAGATCGCCGACGCCTTCCCCGAATACGAGTGGGACATCGTCGGCGACGGCCACCTGTGGCCCTACGCCCGCGCCGCCGACCGCGACGACCTGCACCAGACCTGGCTCCGCGATCCCTACACCGGCGCGTTCCACCTCGACGTCTTCCGCGAACCCCACGACGGCGACACCTGGATCTGCCGCCGCGACCCGACGATCACCCTCCCCTACTCCGATCTGATCCGCACCACCCCCTCCGGCATCCCCTACCTGATCCCGGAGGTCGTCCTGCTGTTCAAGGCAAAAGCCCACCGCCCGAAGGACGACGCCGATCTCCGCCGAGCACTGCCGCTGCTGTCCGAGCAGCGCCGCGCCCGCCTGACCTCGTGGCTGGAACTGGTCCACCCCGACCACCCGTGGCTGAGCAGGACCGCGGCCTGACCCTCGGCCGGGTCCGATTCAGCCGGGCAGGCGGCACCAACCCTGCCGGTAGTCCGTCCAGTCCTGGGGTCTGGCCGCGAAATCCACGTACAACGCCACCCCGAAATTCGCCCGGTCCACGTCGGCTCGGGTCAGGCCGAGCCGGATGCCGCGGACGGCGGCGGCCACCGTTTCCGAGGACCCGTCGTGGCCGGGGTCGTCGGCCCAGAACGCGGGTGCGCCCATGAGCAGGTCGACCTCGTGTGGGGTCACCTCGGCGGCCAGTTCGGTTTGCTGGGCCAGGTATCCGCTGTAGAGGGCCTGGGTCGGCATCGCGGTGTCGTAGGACATCACCGCCACCTGCTCGACGCGGCGCGCGACCTCGGCGAAATAGGCTTGGCTCCACCATTTCCCGTGATCGACGAGCGCGATGCCCACCGAGTGCAGGCCGGGCAGCGGATCGATGACCGGGGCCGAGACCGACAGCGGGACCCCCGCCGCCGAGGTCACCGCCCTGGTCGCGTCGAGCAGCGCGAGGAAGCCCGGGGAGCCGGACCGGATCGGCTCCAGGTCGTAGTGGATTCCGTCGAAGCCGTATTCCAGGACCCGGCGCGCGGAGGCGACCACGCGGTCGCGCGACGGCGCCGATTCCACGTCCAGACCATCGAATTCGGGCCGCACGATGTCACCGAGCCACGACTGCACCCGCACGCCCGGCACCTTCGCGTGCACCGCGTCGACGAACCAGCGCGCCCGTGGCGCCAGCTCGTCGCGCAGGCTCCCGTCGTGTTCGAGCGGGCCGGTGTGCACGTAGAGATCGCGGATACCGGTGCCCGCCAGCAACGTCGCCAGCCGGTCGACATCGGCGTCGGTCTTGCGGCCGTCCACCCACGCGTGCCCGAGCCAGAAGGCGTCCTTGCCCCGGGTGCGCGCGTGCTCGGACTGCTCGCCGATGTTGTGCGCCAGCAACGCCGTCACCACCCCCGCGACCGGCAGCGACACCACGGCGAGCACCACGAGCACGAGCACCGCGCTCCGCGTCCACCACGACCACTTCCGCCACATCCCCCGCATCGCGGCCTCCCTCTCGCCCGAGACCCCAGATTACCCGCAGGTACCGATCCGCAGATTTCCGGCAAACCGACAGCCCGTGAAAAGCTGTGCGCCGCTGTACAACTGAACGGAGCACCATGAAATTCGCCGTCACCCTGGGATCGGCCGCCCTCGCGGCCTTCGCTTTCGCGATCGTGACACCGGCCGTGGCCACCGCCCAGCCGTCGGGCAACTGCCACAAGTCCTACTCCCCCTGCCTACCGATCGTCAGCGATGTCGACTGCGAGGGCGGCAGCGGGAACGGACCGGTCTACACCGGACGCGTCCAGGTGATCGGGCCCGACGAGTACGGCCTCGACCGTGACGGTGACGGCATCGGCTGCGAGTAGCACGAAAAAGGGGGCGTGCGATGCGGTGCATCGCACGCCCCCTTTCCTGTGCGGGGTCAGCGGTCGATATCGGGACTGCCGGGGCCCTCGCCCGGCTTGCCCAGGTCGGGCCTGCCTTCGGGTCCGCCCGGCGTGCCGTAGCCCGGGCTCGTGCCGGGGGTGCCATAACCCGGCTGACCACCTTCGGCCGGACCGCCGTACCCGGGCTGCCCACCCTGCGCAGGGCCGCCGTAGCCAGGCTGACCACCTTCGGCCGGGCCACCGTAACCGGGCTGACCGCCCTGAGCCGGACCACCATAGCCGGGCTGACCGCCCTGAGCGGGGCCGCCATAACCGGGCTGACCCCCCTGAGCCGGACCACCGTAACCGGGCTGACCGGGGTACCCCGGCTGCCCGTACCCGGGCTGACCCGGCTGACCGAATCCGCCTGCGGGCCCGCCGTACTGCTGCGGGTAGCCGGGATCGGCGACGGCGGTCGCGGCGCCGACGACCGGTCCGCCGGTCACCACCCGGTACGCGTAGGTCGAGGCGATGATCGTCAGCGGGACCGTCACCAGCAGGCCGAGACCGCACAGCAGCGCGCCGACGATATTGATGCCGAACAGCGCCAGCGTCAGCAGCAGCAGGGGTCCGGCATTGCTCGAGATCGCCGAGAAACTCGATTTGATCGCCGTCACCGCGTCCTGGTTCCGGTCGATCACGAATTGCATCGTCCACCAGGTGAAGAAGGCGATCACCAGACCCGGCAGGATGCACAGCACGAAGCCGATGCCGGTGGCCAGACCGACCAGAATGCCGGCCAGAATCACCGCGCCGACATTGGTGAACTGGAAGAAATCACCGAATCCCGGTTTGCGCCCATCGGTTTCGTGCAGCGCGCCGCGCACGAACGCGGCGGAGATCAAATAGCCGATGACGGCGCTGACGACGGTGCCGATGAACTGCCAGATACCGAAGCCGATGCTGATGCCACCGTCATAGTCGGTATCGGTCGTGTTCCCCAGGCCGAACAGGAAGTTGATCGCCACCTGGATGACGAACGCGATCAGCACGATCGCGATCCACACCACCGCGTTGTTCTTGAATTTGTCCCAGCCGTAACCGATGGCGTCGCCGACACCGAGTTTCGGCCCCGCCGGTGGATACCCGGGTTGCTGCTGTCCATACGTCATCCGAATCGCATCCCCTCACCTTGTGCGACGACCGAAGCCGCCGATATGAGTCTTCCGATCCGGCGCCACGGTCACGCCGATGGGTCCGATCATTTCACACCACCCGCCCCACGTGCGGTTTTCCTGCGCCGAGCCCGGCACAGCGGGGAATTCGGCCGCCCAGGCCCACGGGAAAACGGCACGGTGTTTCGACGGAATCAGCGGTGCAACGAATTCGACACGATTACCGACCGGATCGTCGGTGCGGAATGCGGGAAACTCGGCGGGAAGAACCGCCGCACCGAACACCCCGGCGCGAGACCGGGGCGAACGGGTCGCGAAGGGCTACTTCTCGGCCTCGGCCCGCTTGGGCAGCTTCCAGCCCGGGCGCGGGAAGTGGCAGGTGTAGCCGTCGGGGTAGCGGATCAGGTAGTCCTGATGCTCCGGCTCGGCATCCCAGAAGGTGCTCGCCGGGGTCACCTCGGTGACGACCTTGCCCGGCCACAGGCCCGAGGCGTCGACGTCGGCGATGGTGTCGATCGCCGTGCGGCGCTGGTCCTCGTCGAGATAGAAGATCGCCGAGCGGTAGCTCGAGCCGATGTCGTTGCCCTGACGATCCTTGGTGGTGGGGTCGTGGATCTGGAACAGGAACTCGAGCAGGGCCCGGTAGTCGGTCTGTGCCGGGTCGTATTCGATCTCGACGGCCTCGGCGTGGCCGGGGTGGTTGCGATAGGTGGGGTGATCGTTGCTGCCACCGGTGTAGCCGACCCTCGTCGACAGCACGCCCGGTTGACGGCGGATCAGATCCTGCATGCCCCAGAAGCATCCACCGGCCAGAATCGCCTTACGGGTTTCGGTCACGCGTCCTCCTTCATAGAGCTCCACGGTCGCACAGAACGGCCACAACCGCCTCTATGGAACTCCCCTGTCGGCCCCGGAATTCCCGCCAGTAGGCTCGCCGCGCGAGCGATACCTCAGGAACGTCCATGTGTGCCCCAGCGTCACCCAGGAAACAGGAGGAAGTCGGCGAAATGCCACGTAGCGTCGTTGCCCGGTATTCGATGATCGGACTGGCCGCAGTCGCTCTCACAGCGGGTGCGGTGACCACCGCGGGAGCCCATCCCGGCAGCGCCGACACCGTCGAGCAGACCTCGACCTGCGAAGCCAGACAATCGCGACAAAACGACCTAGCGCTACGCACGCCCGACCCGGCGGCCACCGGGCAGATCGACGCGGTCCTGCTCGACGAGTCCACCCGAAAGCCGATCACCGGCGGCGAGGTGGTCCTGACCGGTTTCGACGCCTGTGGCGACACCATCCACCGGCACCTGTCCACCGGCGCCGACGGACAGGTGAGCTTCCGCGGCCTGCAACCGGGCCGCTACCAGGTGACCGCCTACCCCGGCGAGGCCACGGCGAAAACGGCCGCCACCGCCGATGTCGAACTGTCGACACCGACGCTGAAGACACTGCAGTTCACGGTCGCCACCGGCCGCCGTTAGCCGCCGATCGGGCCGGGTGCGCGCTGCCCGGCCCGAAACCCGGCGACACCGAGCACGCCCGCACGACCCGTGATACAAATCACCCCAGAGTGAGAAGGGGTGGTTTCCGTATGGAACCAACAGCCGCGCAGCGGGCAGCGCTGGGCTTGATCTGTGACACATTCCTGCCGGGCGACGAGTTCGGACTACCGCCGGCGACCGAGCTCGGGACGGTCGACACGATCTTCCGGATTCTGGGTCGCAATCCGCGGGAAGCAGATCAGAAGCAGCTGGCGATGTTGTTGGGGCTGTGGGATTCTCGCGTCTTCGGGCTGCTGACCGGCAGTGGCCCGCGCCGGTTCTCGTCGCTGTCGCAGCAGCGTCGCGAGGCCGCGCTGCTGCGGCTGGCCGATTCGGGGCTGGCGCCGGCGCGCGCGGTGTTCCAAGCGCTCAAGCAGGCCTCGCTGCTGGCCTACAACGTGACACCCGGCCCGACCGGGACCAACCCGCTGTGGGAGAAGATCGGCTATCCCGCCCCGACCGGGCCGCTGGCAGATGCCCCCGCGCCCGCGCTCACCCCGCAGCGATACACCGAAGCGACCACCCTCGACTGCGATGTCGTCGTGGTCGGCTCCGGCGCCGGTGGGGGCGCGGCGGCCGCGGTACTGGCCGAGGCGGGCCTGGACGTGGTGGTCCTCGAACGCGGAAACTACTACGACGACAAGGATTTCGGCCACGGTGAGCTCGACGCGCTGACCAGCCTGTACGCCTCGGGTCCGCCCGCGTCGGCGGAGGGGCAGATCACGCTGGTGGCGGGGTCCTGCCTCGGCGGCGGCACCGTCGTCAACTGGAGTACCTCGCTGCCCACCCCCGACAACGTCCGCAAGGAATGGGCCGAATCGGGGGTCCCGCAGTTCGCCGACGACGAATTCGGTGCCGCGCTCGACACGGTGCAGCGCCGGATCGGGGTGACCGGCGGCCGGTCGCCGCTCTCGGCCCGTGACGGCATCCTCGAGCGTGGCGCCAAAGCGCTCGGCTGGGATGTCGACACCCTGCCGCGCAATGTCGGCGACGCCTGCGACGCCGCGGTGGAATGCGGTCGGTGTGGTTACGGGTGCAGGCTCGGCGCGAAGCAGTCGGTCACCAAGACCTGGCTCCAGGACGCCGCCGGGTACGGGGCGCGCCTGGTGGTCGACGCCGATGTCCGCACGATCACGGTGAAAGCCGGTCGGGCGGAGTCGGTCTCGGCCCGCACGTCCGACGGTGTCGAGATCACGGTGCGGGCGCGCGCGGTGGTCGTCGCCGCGGGCGCCATCCAGACACCGGCGCTGCTGCAGCGTTCGGGCCTGCGCAACAAGAACATCGGCAAGCACCTGCGCCTGCATCCCGCCGCCGCGGTGTTCGGGGTGTTCGAGGAGGAGATCCGGCCCTGGGAGGGCGCGTTGCAGGCGCGCATCAGCAGGCACCACGCCGATCTCGACGGCAACGGTTACGGCGTCATCTACGAGACCGGGCCGATCCATCCGGGTCTGGCGACCGGTTTCATGAGCTGGCGCGGCGCGGCCGCGCACCGGGACACCATGCTCGACTTCGCCCGCACCAACTCGATCGGCGTGATCACCCGCGACCGCGATCCGGGCACCGTCTCGATCGACGGCAGCGGCGAGGCCGTGGTGAAGTACCGGCTCTCCGACTACGACGCGAACCACCTGCACACCGGCATCGTCGGCGCGGCCTCGGTGCTCGAAGCCGCGGGCGCGCAGCGCATCTACTCGGGCCACCAGGCGGGCATCTCATTCGAGCCCGGCGTGCGCGGTTCGCTCGCGGAATTCGACGCGGCCTGCAAGAAGGCGGGCTACGGACCGGGCCGCTGCTCGCTGGGCGCGCTGCACATCATGGGCTCGGCCCGGATGGGCGGCAGCGCGGAACTGTCGGCGACCAACCCGGACGGCGTCACCTGGGATGTCGACAACATCGTCGTGGCCGACGGCTCCACCTTCCCCACCGCACCGGGGGTGAACCCGATGGTCACCATCGAGGCGATCGGCTACATGAACGCCAAGCGTCTGGCGGCCGGGCTCACCTAGCCGTCGACCCGGCGGATGCCGGCGAGGACGGCCCGCAGCACCCCGAGGTCGGCATTGCCGACCGCGCGGTGCTGCGGGGCGCGGGCGATCAGCCTGCCCTCGTCGATCAGGTCGGCGATGAGCACCTTGGCCAGATTCAGTGGCAGTCCCAGGTGCGCCGACACCTCGGCCACCGCCATCGGGGTGCGGCACAGGTCGACGATCGCGGCGTACTCGGGTTCGGGCCGCCGCAAGCGGGTGCCCGCGCCAGCGTCGACCAGCAGGGTCGTGAGGTCGAGTTCGTCGCGCTCGGTCCGGCCGCGCCCGCGGGTGACCGCGTAGAGACGCACGATCGGCCCGGCGTCCTCCTCGTACCAGTGTTCGCGTTCGTCGCTCATACGCGCGGGGAGACGGCGGGGAACTGGCCGGAGATCGGCGCGGACGGATCGCTCGCCTCGGCCAGCGCCGAGGGAATCAGCACGACCGCGCGCACCCCGCCGTAGACCGATTCCGACAGCCGCACCGAGATGTTGTGCCTGCCTGCCAGTTTCGCGACGACGAACAGGCCGAGCCGGGAGCTACCGGACAGCGTCGCCACGCTGAACTCGGGTGGGTCGGCCAGCATCGCGTTGCGTGCGGCGAGATCGGCCTCCGGCATGCCGAGACCCTGGTCGGTGATCTCCACCGCCACACCGCGCCCGACCACCACCCCGGACACCACCACGTGCGCCTCCGGCGGCGAGAACGCCGTCGCGTTGTCCATCAGTTCGGCGAGCAGGTGGATCACGTCGGCGACCGCGTGGCCGGCGATGCGCACCTCGGGCATCTGCTTGGTCTGGATCCGGGTGTAGTCCATGCTCTCGGCGATGGCGCCGCGGACCAGTTCCAGCAGCGCGACGGGATTGCGCCAGCGCCTGCCCGGCTGCTCGCCGCCGAGGATGATGAGGTTCTCGGCGTTGCGGCGGGTGAGGGTCGCGAGATGGTCGAGCTGGAACAGCAATTCGAGCTGATCGGCGTTGCTCTCGTCGCGTTCGGCGCGGTCGAGCAGGGCGAGCTGGCGGTGCACGACGACCTGGCTGCGGTGGGCGATATTGAGGAACACGGTATTGATGCCCGCCCTGGTCTGGGCCTCGGCGATCGCCGCCGACACCGCGGCCAGATGCGCGCGGTTGAACGCGGCCGCGACCTGGCCGAGCTCGTCGGAGCCGAAGTCCAGCCGGGAGGTCTCCGCGCGGGCCTCGACCTGCTCGCCCGCGGCGAGTCTGCGCATGAGGTCGGGCATCCGCTCGTCGGCCAGTTCCAGGGTGTCGTGGCGCAACCGCCGCATGCGGGCGATGAACCGGTTGGCCAGTACCAGCGCCACCAGGAAGGCGCCCACCGCCAGCGCCGCGACGAGCGCGCCGCCGAGCAGGGCGTTACGGGTGTCGGTCTCCCCCTGCTGCCGGGCGATGACGTGGGCGTCGCCGCTCTGGTCCGCCCACAGCTTCTGCAACGCGAGATTCACGTGCCGGGAGGCGTCCTGCCAGCCCGCCAGGCTCAGTGGCAGCGCCGCGTCCCCGCGATCGTTGCCGACCGGACCGCGCGTCACCAGCGCGTCCTGCATCGAGGTCACCTGCTGCCAGTCCGCGCTCGCGGTGATCGCACCGAGCTGGGCGAGCCGGTCGCCCTTCAGCACCGTGGCCGAATAGGCCACCTCGCCACGGAATTCGCCGACCCGGTGCCCGAAGTCGGCCAGCTCGGCGGCCGACATCCGGCCGTTGGTCAAGGCCACCGAGCCGAGCGTGTCGGCCTGCGACAGCGCCTCGGCGGCGCGCAACTGTTCCACGCCGTAGCTCAGTTCGATGCCGATCTTCGCCTGCGGCGCCACCCGGGCGGCCAGCATCGACGCGGCGACGATCGTGCCGATCACCTGGGAGAAGAACGTGAACACCTGATCCGGCGGGATCTGGAGCGCGTCCACGCCGCCGCGCACCGTCGGCACCATGGCGAAGAGCTTGTTGTAGCCCTCGATGTCCTCGGCCGAACCGTCGGGATTGAGCTTGCGCGCGGCGTCGCCCTTGGCCATCACCGCGGCGAGCGCCTCGTCGGAGCGCTGGCGGGCGGTGACCAGGGCGGGCGTGGACGGTGGGTCACCGGCCAACCGCAGCAGCGACAGCCTGCGCTCCTCCTGGAACGCCGAGACCATCAGGATCGCCGGCGCGGTGGTGCTGCTCGCCAGCTCGGCCCATTCGGTGGATTCGCGCGCCGAGTCCACCAGATACACCGCCGCGCCACCACCGGTGACCAGCAGGATCACACTGGAGATCAGCACGATCGACAGGAGCCGGATCCGCACGCTCACCCGGCCGCGAACACCGCGCCCGCCCCACCACGATGTCCCGAGCAACGAGTTACGCCAGTTCTTCACACCGAAACTTTCCGCTCCCGGAGCCGCCCCGGCGCTCCGCTGCGTGCTGCGCCCGCGACACAGACGATCCGGCACGCTTGTCTTCGCGCCAGAGACTAACCGACCGGCCGCACCCGCGCGCGGTTTGCGTGGGACGCGAAAAAGCCCTCGTGTCAAGCAAACTCACAGCACCGCGACGGTGAACCGTCACGTGATCTCAGAGCGCGGTCGCGCGCACCCGGTGTCGCGTCAGATGGCTCAGCACGGACTGATTCGCCTCCCACCCGTCGGGGAACTTCACCGGCACCCCGAGATGGACCGGTTCGGCCGAGGGGTGCGCGTCGAGGAGTTCCGGGATGCCGGCGCGGCCGACCAGGATGCAGGCGTGCCGGTGCCGGGAGGCGAGCACGCACAATCGGCCCGCTTCGAGGTGGAAGGCGCTGGCGTCGCGGCGGCCCGAGAGCGGGTGCAGCACCAGGGTGACGTCGTACTCGCGGCCCTGAAGCCGGTTGGCGGTATCGACGGTGACCGGCTCGGCGGCGGTGCCGCGCAGGGCGGTCCGCACGGCGTCGGCCTGGTCGCGGTGGGCGGTACCGATGGCGACCCGGTCGGTGGTGACCGGGTGACTGCCCGATTCGGAGTGCGCGGTGGCGCCGCGCTCGATCAGCCGGGCGGCGATCGCGGCGAGCGCGTGCACCGCCTCGCGGTCGGTGCGCAGGGTGTGCCGGGCGGGCAGTTCGTACCAGCCCCAGCCCGTCGCGGCCGCTTCCTCGAGCACCGCGTCGATCGATCCGCCGAGGCCACGGGTGGTGAAAGCCATCCTGCGGTCACCGAATCCGGTGCCGGACTCGAAACCGGTGAACGGGTAGAAGGCCTGCGAGACGACCGGCGCCGCGGTGGCGGGCAATCGCCACGACACCGGCAGCCGGTGGATCGGGATGTTGTCGTTGTTGGCGAGCATCACGCTCACCGCGCTCATCGTCGGATCCCAGGTGAGCCCGGCCCAGCGCGCGGTCTCGACGGTCGCGAACGGATCGAGCTGCCCCGGATCGCCGACGAACAGCCCGCGATCGAACCGGTTCGCGATGCGCAACAACATGTCCGAGCGCATCTGATACGCCTCGTCGATGATCGCGTGCGACCAGCTGCCCTCGGTGATGGTGGCCCATTTGGCGGCCGTCCCGATGACGATGGTGCGATCGGCCAGATCGCCGGGTTTAGTCGCGACGCGGACGTTGGCGTGCTGGTCGACCCGCTCGCTGGTGACGTAGGCGGTGCTGGACAGGCGCCCGATGCGCATTCCCGGGTCGGCGCCGGCGAGGCGGTCGATGAGGTCGTCGACCTGTTCGTTGGTCTGGGCGACGATCATCCGCTGGTCGTCGTCCTCGGCGAGCTGGCGGGCGGCGCGCACGACCAGCGTGGATTTGCCCGCCCCGGGCGGCGAGTCGACGACGATGGCGCGATGACTCGCGTCGCGCAGGTCGGTGAGAATGTTCGCGACGGCCTCGTCCGGCGTGGTCACTGCAGCTCCTCCCCTTCGTCGTCGGTGGGCGGCACCCATTCCGGCGGCGGGCCGCCGTGCGTCCACGGGGTGTCCTCGCGTGCGGGCAGATTCAGCAGACCGTTGAACGGCGACGGCGAGAACCGGGCGAACCCGAGCGCCTCACCGTCGGTCGGCACCGAGCCCGGTTCGGCGACGAGCTTGCGGCCCATCCCACCCGAGAGTTCCAGCACCATGCGGTCGCCGTCGATCTCGACGACGACCCCGCTCTGCTTGGGCCGCTCCACACAGGTCAGCTCCTCGCCGACGACCGCCAGGAACGGATCGGTGGTGCGAATGTGGATGTGCGGGCGCAGTTTCGGGCGCGCGCCCGAACGGTCGACACGGTCCGGTTCGCTGTGCACGACGGTGCCGCGAAACGCCGCCCCGGTGACCCGGTGCTCGAGCATGCGCAGCGGATCGTCGAAGGCGCACTGGGCCTGCAGCGCTTCCAGGGCGCGCTCGCGTTCGAGCAACCTGCGCACCGCGCGCACGGCGGGATCGCGCCGGGCCTGCGGCGTGCCCTCGGCGACCTCGGCCGCGAAATAGGAGAACGCGCCGCGATCGTCGGTCCACCGGTTCTCCACGCTGGCGCCCGGCGGCAGCGCGCGCAGCAGGTCCAGCGCGCGCCACATCAGCTGCCAGGTGGGTTCGAGCTGACCGCGCAGCGACCGCTCGAGCCGTTCGGCGGCGACGGCCCTGGCGTTCTCGTCCACGGCGGCGCTGTAGGCGGCGATCAGCGGCGCGAGTTCCTCGTTGTCGAAGCCGGGATCGGTGGCCGGACCCGCGGGCGGGGACTGCAACGGGTCCTCGGCGATGGCCGCGGCTTCGGCGCCGGTGCGGCCCGGTGGCGGGTCGATCCAGCCCAGCAGCGCGGCGAGATTGCCGTCCTCGAGCGCGGATTGGCCGGTGGCCCAGTGCGCCGACAGCGCCGAGGTCATCGCGGGCAGCACCGCCGACCCGGGGTGCTCGGCCCGGTCGCCGAACCAGGTCAGCCAACGGCCCAGCAGGGGAATCGAGACGGGCACCGGGTTGTCGCCGTCGGTGCGGTGGAAACGGACCGAGCGGCCCAGCAGCTTGAGGAAGTTCACCCCGCCCTCGTTCGGCGTCCAGATCTGCGGTGCGTCCAGGCAGCGGGTGTAGGTCTCGCCCGCCTTGCTGGTGAGTTCCTCGCTCTCGGCCAGGAACGACGCGAGGTAGGGCAGCACGATGTCGGCCAGCTGCTCGATGAACCGCAGCCGCAGGACCCGGTCGCGTGGCTGCGGCACGATCAGCACGTTCTGGTCGCCGCGCGCGGTGCCGATCATGATCGCCAGCGGCGCCGCCGCCTCACCGGCCAGCCGCAGCGGCACCGCGACCAGCGGCCGCTCGCCCAGGTGCAGGTGCCGCACCGCCGCGGTCGGCTGGGCTCGGCCCGCGCGGACCGCCTCGGCCTTGGCGAGGGCCGACAGCACGCTCATCCCTGCCCCCTGACCGTGCACACGGCCGCGCGCATCTGCCGCACGCTCATCCGGCGATCTCCAGCCGCAACCGGTGCGCGGTGCGCAGCATGGCGGTGATGTCGGCGTGCTCGGGTCCCGGTTGCAGCGTCCCGTCGGCCAGACCCAGGACGGTGTGCAGATTCTCGATGCCGCCGACCTCGTCGCACACGCCGCGGCCGAGCGCGTCGACCGAACCGCAGGTCCTGGCCTCGTCGCGGCAGGCGAAAGCGAGCTCGCAGCTCGACATGCACTCCGGGGCGTAGCGGGCGGGAATGGCCGCGATCGTCTTCTCCAGGTCCTCCCCCGGCGCGAAGGTGGCCTCGGGCGGCAGCAGTTCGAGCAGTTCGGGAATGGCGGTGAGCCGGGTCAGCTGCCGGGACACGACCGCGAGCTGCTTGCGCAGGTCGACCAGGGCGGCGGTCGGCCGGTTGGTGAAGTCCTTCGCGCACACCAGGATCGTGTTGTGCGAGACCAGCTCCGGAGACTCGCCGATCTCGGTCATCAACTCGCGCAACGCGATCACATACACCGCGGACTGGCGGGCGGCCGCCGCGACCTGGGCCGGGTCGGCCTGCCCGTCGATCACCGGGAACGCCTTGATCTCGACGACGTGGAACTTGCCGTCGAGCTGCACGGCGACCACGTCGGGCTCCAGGTAGGCGGCGGCACCGGCGATGTCCAGACGCAGCATCGGATGGTCGAACAGAGTGCCGTCGCCCGCGACGATCGTCGACTTCAGCAACTGCCGGGTGCGCTGATACCGCACGGCGTTGCCGGTGTTCTCGCCGACCGAGTTCAGGTCGTGGTAGGCGACTTCGGGGATGGTGAGGCCGAGCTTGTCGCGCAGCAGCGCCAGCAGTTCGGCGCAGCCGTTGGCCTTCACCATCGATTCGAAGGCGTTGCCACGGGTGATGGCGAACTGGGACTGACCGAACTGTGGTGGGAAACCGAGCGATTGGGCGATCACGGTCTTGTCGACCGCGGCCGCGTCGAGCAGGGCGCGCCGGGCGCACCCGGGATTGGCCGTGAGCGCGGCGATGGTGCGGGCGTTGTGCCTGGTCGCGGGCGCCGCGCCGCGCAACTGGTCCAGCTGTGCTGCGAGAGTGCTCATTTCACCTCGATTCGTCGCCGGTCGGCCACCCCGAGCCGAACCCCGAATAGTTGGGCGGCCGGATCGGCCAGCTGTTCGGACGCCCGGCGCGCGGCCGCGATGCGCTGCCGTGCGTCCTCGTCCTCGTGGACGGCCAGCTCCCGCCGGGCGGCCTCGATCACCGCCGCCGGGTCCAGTGTGTCGGGCGCGCCCGACACACCGGGAATCGAGACGGCGAGCCGCCACAGTACGCGCTGTCCCGCCTGCGTCGCGGCAGGCTGCGCCGCGAGGTGGTCGGCCAGTCGGATCGCCGAGATCAGCAGGCCGACACGCGGACTCAGCGGACCCACCATCCGGCGCTCGAGCGGCCAGGAGCTCACCGCGAGCAATCCGCGCGCCTGCGACAGCAGATCCGTCGTGAGCGCCGCGCACAGGTAGTACGGCCGGGCATACGGCGCCGAACGGAACGAGCGTTCCTCGTCGCGGCGCAGGCTGGTCAACCGGGCGGGCAGGAGTTCGCCGGAGAAGAACGCCTCGTGCACGGCCAGGACGAGTTTGGGCGAGGACGGCACCGACAGCAGCGTCAGCGCGCGGTGCACGTGCTCGCGGACCGGCACGGCGGGCGCGTCGGCCCGTTCCGGCGCGGCGGCGGGCTCCGGGATCGACCCCAGGACGACAGCGTCCCAGGCGGATTCGGTCTTGCGCAGTTCCGCGCGCAGCTGCCGGGCGGTGGCGCGATCGCCGGACGCGGCGGCCCGGCGCACCTCGGCGCGGAGGTCGGCGATGCGCGCCTCCAGCTCCTCGGCCGTGTCCGTCACGAGCGTGAGCGTATTCAGCAGTTCCAGTGTTGTCCAGTGTTTGCCAGTATTCACCACCGGATTGCCGCGTGGACCACATCGAGGATCCGCCCCCGTAGGCCGCGGTTGCCAGAATTTGCCACCGCCGTCGTCGAGCGCCGCGCTGCCGCGCGGGCCCGGCCTGGCGTTCTCCCTCCGGCAGCCGTGCGCGCCGGACGGCGTCGCCCTGCGGAACGGGCCGCTCAGCCTCGATGCCACATGGGCAGCAGGGTCGGTCCGTCGTCGGGCAACTCGATCGGCTCGCCTTCGTGCGCGAAGCCGTGGCGGGCGTAGAGCCGCGACGATCTGGTCGTACTGGCTTCCAGATACGCCGTTTCGCCCGCGTCGGCGAAGGCCGCGAGCCGATCGGTCAGGATCGCGCCGCCCGCGCCTTTGCCGCGATGCTCGGGCACGGTGACGATGACATGCAGGTAGCGGTGCGGGAATTCGCGCGGATGCGCGGCGGCGACCAGGCTCGAGACCGCCGCCATCCGCCGGAACGACACGACATCGGGCGCCGCCTTCAGCAGCGCGCGCGCTTCGTCGGCTTCGGCGGCGAGCCGGTCGGCGGAGGTGACCGTCTGCCACAGCGACACCGCCCAGATGTCCTCGCCGTCGCCCGCGACCCACACCTCGTCCTCGGCCAAGGCCTTGGCCACGAACTGCGGTCCGAACGTGGTGCGATAGGCCTGCTCGATCTCCGGGTCGCCGGCGCGGATCCACGCCGAGACGACCTCGTCCAGACTCGCCGCGACGAAAGCGTCGGCGACCGCGGCGAGTTCGTCGGGACGGGCCTGCCTGACGTGGACGTTCATCGGTCTCTCCTCCTGGGTGAACAGTGTGCGTAGTCGCCAATCTAGGAGTGCGCCAGCAGGGTTACGAGTATTTCGTCACACTGGTTGGTGTGCGGAAATCGACGCTGTGCGTGCACTGTGGACGCGAGGTGGAGCAGGCCGACCGAGGCCGGGTGCGCCGCTATTGCTCCCGGTCCTGTCAGGGGCGGGCCTACCGGGCCCGCCGGGACCGGCGCCCGCCGGTACGCCGTGCCCGGCCGACCAGGCTGACCCCGGTGCACATCGCCGCCACGGCGATCGAGGTCGCCGACCGGGACGGGCTCGACGGCCTCACCATGCGTCGCCTCGCCGGCGAACTCGGCGTCGCGACCGCCGCGCTCTACCGGCACTTCCCCGACCGGGAGGCCCTGCTGGCGGCGATGACGGAACTGGCGCTCGCGCGCACCCCCGCACCCGCGCCGGCCCCGGACTGGCGCGCCGCCCTGGCGACCGAGGCCGACGGGGAATGGCGACTCTATCGGCGGCACCCGTGGATCCTCACCGTGCTCGCCCGCACCCGGCCGCCACTGGGCCCGGCCCTGCTCGACTCACTGGAGCGCTCCTTCGCCGCGCTCGACGAACTCGACCTGACCAGCGGCGAGATGCTCACGATCTACCTCGCCTACTCCGGCATGGTCCAGGGCCTGGCGCTGATGTGGAGCACCGATCGCGGCGACCGCATCGGTGCCGCCGCGATCGCGACCGCCGACCCGGTGCGCGCCGAACTCGCCGAACTCCTCGACCCGTGCGCCCGCCCGGTGCTGCACCGGATGTTCGCCGCCGAGCCGCACGGACCCGACCTCTCCTTCGACGAACTGCTCACCGCCGGTGTCGCACTACTGCTCGACGGCGTCGCGATGCGGCAGCCGAGGCCGACCGCATAATCTGGGGCGATGACCGCTGTTGCAGATCGTTCACTCGGACCGGAATTGGCACGTACCGAAACCATCAGCCCGGACACCGATGTCCTGGTGATCGGCTTGACGTCCTCGGAGAACGGACCGGCCATCGTCCCCGCCGACCTGTTCGGCGACGTGCTCACCGCCGAGGTTCGCGCGGAGCTGCTCGACGCTCTCGGCGCGGTCGGCGCGAAGGGCAAGCCCGAGGAACTCACCCGGGTGCCCGCGCCCGCGGCGCTGGCCGATGTGACCAGCGTGCTCGCGGTCGGCCTCGGCGCGGCGGACAAGGTCGATGCCGAGCAGGTGCGCCGTAGCGCCGGTGTCGCCGGGCGCGCGCTCAGCGGCACCGAACTCGTCGCGACCACCCTCTCGGGCGTCGACCTGGCCGCCGCGACGGAGGGCTTCTACCTCGGCGCGTACACCTTCACCACCTTCAAGTCGGCCAAGAGCGCGCCCAAGCCCGACGAGCAGCCGGTGCTGCGCGTCGAATTGCTGGTTCCCGAACCCGAATTCGGCGTGCTGGAACTGCTGCGCGCCCAGCTCGTCGCCGAGGCCGTCGCGACCGCGCGCGATTTCGTCAACACTCCGCCGAGCGCGCTGTACCCGGCCGAGTTCGCCGAGCGGGCCCGCCTGCTCGCCGAGGCGGCCGGGCTCGAGGTCGAGGTGCTCGACGAGGACGCGCTGGCCGCGGGCGGCTACGGCGGCATCGTCGGCGTCGGTCAGGGTTCCGCGCGCCCGCCGCGCCTGGTGCGCATCACCTACGCGGGCGGCCCCAAGAAGGTCGCGCTCGTCGGCAAGGGCATCACCTTCGACACCGGCGGCATCTCCATCAAGCCCGCGGCCAACATGGAGAACATGACCTCCGACATGGCCGGCGCCGCGGCGGTCATCGCGACCACCCTGCTCGCCGCCCGGCTCGGCCTGCCGGTCACCGTCACCGCGACCGTGCCGATGGCCGAGAACATGCCCTCGGCTACCGCGCAGCGCCCCGGCGATGTGCTCACCCAGTACGGCGGCACCACCGTCGAGGTGCTCAATACCGACGCCGAGGGCAGGCTCATCCTGGCCGACGCGATCGTGCGCGCCGCCGAGGACGAGCCCGACTACCTGATCGACGTCGCCACCCTGACCGGCGCGCAGATGGTCGCCCTGGGCACCCGCACGCCCGGCGTGATGGGCACCGAGGAGTTCCGCGACCGTGTCGCCGCCGTCTCGCGTTCGGTCGGCGAGCACGGCTGGGCGATGCCGCTGCCCGCCGAGCTGCGCGCCGACCTCAACTCCAAGGTCGCCGACCTGGCCAATGTCGCACCGCACCGGTGGGGCGGAATGCTCTCGGCCGCACTGTTCCTCAAGGAGTTCGTGCCCGAGGGCGTGCAGTGGGCGCACCTGGATGTCGCAGGTCCGGCGTACAACACCGGCGGGCCGTTCGGCTACATCGGCAAGGGCGGCACCGGTGTCCCGGTGCGCACGCTGATCACGGTGATCGAGGAGATCGGCGCGGAGTAGTCACTGCTCGCGCTCGCGGGCCCGCCGCCGCTCGATCCGGCGGCGGGCATCGTAGTCGCGCATGCGCTGGGGATAGCCCGTCCGGTTGACGTCGTAGACCGGAATCTTCAGCGCCCCGGCCAATCGCCGGGCGCCGCGTTCGCCGACGATGCGCCGAGTCCATTCGCCGTCCGCGGCGACCAGCACCGCTGTGACATCGGTCACAGCGGTTTTCGGTTCGATGAACGCCTCGACGCCGCGGCGGGCGCGCGCCCAGTCGGCGAGCGCGGCGATCTCCGACGCGCTGTCGCGAGCGACTGTCCTGCTCCGGCCGCGCGCGCCGCGGAAACGATCCAGCAAACCCACCGGTAACAACCTCCTGGCTCCGACGGAATTCTGCTCACCGCCGTACATTCCATGGTGCCAGCTCTGCCCGGAATGCCGCCCTGCGCTACGTCGGCGGCGAGCGAGTGCAAGGATGGTTGCCGGAACAAGAAACCGACGATTCCCGGACGCCTCGCTCCAGCGGCGGGGTGGACGTACGCCGCGACCCGCGACGGGTGTCTGCCGGGGTCGAAGCACTGTTGTATTACCCGTCTAACAGTCAGAGGAGACAGAGGACATGGCCTTCTCCGTCCAGATGCCGGCTCTTGGTGAGAGCGTCACCGAGGGAACGGTGACCAGGTGGCTGAAGCAGGAAGGAGACACGGTCGAGGTCGACGAACCGCTGCTCGAAGTCTCCACCGACAAAGTCGATACCGAGATCCCGTCGCCCACTGCCGGTGTGCTGTCGAAGATCGTCGCCCAGGAAGACGACATCGTCGAGGTCGGCGGTGAACTCGGTGTGATCAGCGAGGCCGGCGAAGCCGCCGCTGCCGCTCCCGCACCTGCTGCCGCGCCTGCCGAACCCGCTCCGGCTCCGGCCCCCGAGCCCGCGCCGGCGC
>NZ_JBCGFB010000060.1:0-13688 GCF_038752175.1 Nocardia sp. No.11
GGGGCCCGCCGCCGGCGCGGGGGCGCCGCCACCGAGCAGACCCGGCAGACCCGGGATCTGGATCGACGGGACCAGGCCCTCGAGCGGCGTGCCGGCGAACGGCTTGACCTCGGTGCCGTTGGCGGTCTGCATCGGCGCGATGCCCGGCGTGGTGAGGCCGGGGATCGCGGGCATGCCCGGGATCGCGACCAGCGGGGGCAGCCCGGCGGCGGCGTCGAGCTTGCGCGGGCGCACGCTCTCCGGCATCGGCGGAATGCTGACCTCGGCGGGCGCGGTGAAGCAGCTCGGGCCGAGCAGCTCGCCGTAGCGCGGGCAGTCCGCGACGGTGTTCGGCTTGTACGGGGTGAACGTCAGACCCGCGTTCCAGACCATCTGCTTGGACGGACCGCCGTGCATGGTGCTGTTCAGCGCGGCCAGCGACGGGCCGAAGACCTCGAAGGTCTTGGTGATCGAGCCCGGGTCGGCGGCCAGCGCGCCCAGGGTCGCGTTCATCCCGACGGTGACCTCCTTGCCGACATCCGGGTTGGTCGCGAACAGGTCGTTGACCTGGTCGGTGGTGGCACTCGCACCGGCCAGCAGCGCGATCAGCTGATCCCGCTTGGTGGCGATGGTGTTGGCGGTCTGCACCGAGCTGCCGAGCACATCGAGCAGTTCCGGCGCGGACTGGTTGAGCGCGTGCGCCGAGGCGGAGAAGTTGTCGAGCATGCCGCCCAGGTTCGGACCGGCGTCGGCGACGGTGGTCAGCCAGTGGTCGAGGCGCTGGATGGTGGAGCCGGGGACCCGGCCGCTGCCGTCGAGCGCCTGGGTCAGGGTGCCGAGCACCCGGCCCAGCTGCACCGGGTCGACCTCGTTCAGGATGTCGCGCACCGTGGTGAGCGTGTCCTGCAACGCGATCGTGCCCTGGCTGGTGTCCTCGGGGATCTGCGAGCCCTCGTGCAGGTACTGGTTGGACGCGCCGTTGAAGACCAGCTCCACCGAGGTGACGGCGAACAGGTTGCTCGGCACGACGCGGGCGGTGACGTTGGACGGGATGTCGCCGGCGAACTCGGGCTTGAGCTCGATGTTCACCTTCTGGGTCGCGCCCTTGTCGGTGATCTCGACGTCCTTGACGGCGCCGACGAGCACGCCGCGGAACTTCACGTCGGCATCCGAGGGGAGGCCGTCACCGGTGGTCGTCAGGTTGGCGGCCACATTGACCTTGGGCACGAAGTAGCCCTGGTACCTCGCCATGAGGAACCCGAGGATCACCGCGAAGACGATGACGCCACAGGTGCCGGCGATGTACAGCTGTTTCATCGTGGGACCGCGCCCACTGGGATCGATGATCATCGCGCGCCTACCCCGAGATCCTGATTCCGGGGTTGACGCCCCAGATCGCCAAAGTCATGAACAGGTCGGCGAACACGACCAGGATGATGCACATCTTGATCGCGCGGCCGGCCGCGACGCCGACGCCCTCGGGTCCGCCCGAGGCGAAGAAGCCGTAGTAGCACTGGATGAACGTCGTGATCATGACGAACACGACCGCCTTGAGCAGCGAGTACAGCACGTCGGTCGGTACCAGGAATTGGTAGAAGTAGTGCGAGTAGGTACCGGCCGCGGTGCCACCTATCAGCTGCACCGTGATCGAGCAGGACACGTAGGCCATCACCAGGCCGATGCAGTACAGCGGCACGATCGCGATGACCGCGGCCATCATCCGGGTGCTGACCAGGTAGGGCAGCGGGCGGATGGCGATCGAGTCGAGCGCGTCGATCTCCTCGGAGATGCGCATGGCGCCGAGCTGGGCGGTGAATCGACAGCCCGCCTGGGCCGCGAAGGCCAGGGCCGCCAGCAGCGGGCCGAGCTCGCGGGTGGTGGCGAAGGCCGAGATGGCGCCGGTGATCGGGCTCAGGCCGAGCAGGTTCAGCGAGGTGTGACCCTGGATGGCGACGGTCATGCCGCCGAAGGCGCTGATGATCAGGATGACGCCGATGGTGCCACCACCGACGACGATGTTGCCGTTACCCCAGGTGACGTCGGAGAGCAGCCGCCAGACTTCCTTCGGGTACTGCTTGAAGGCCAGCGGAATCGAGCCGACGGAACGCAGGAAGAAGAAGACCTGGTGTCCGAGCCGCGCGAGCAGGTCGACGGGCGCCTTGCCGACCGCCTTGAGCTGGCGCAGCGGCCGCAGCAGCGGAGGTACGTACGTTGATGACATGGCTCAGACCACCTGTGGGGGGAAGACTGCGGCGTAGATCTGCGTGATCGCCACGTTGACACCGAGCAGCATCACCATGGAACTGACCACCGCCGAGTTCACCGCGTTGGCGACGCCACCGGGGCCGCCGCGGGCGTTGAGGCCGGAGTCGCAGGCGATGATCGCGGCGATGATGCCGAAGATCACCGACTTGAGCAGCGCCACCGCGAGGTCGCGGGTGACCGCGAACGAGGCGAAGGTGCTCATGTAGGAACCGGGGGTACCCGCCTGGGCGAAGATGTTGAACATGTAGCCGGTGATGAAGCCGACGAAGACGACGAAGCCGCAGAGCAGGAAGCTGACGATCATCGCGGCGCCGAGCCGGGGGGCGACCAGCCTGCGCAGCGGATCGACGCCCATCACCTTCATGGCGTCGATCTCTTCACGGATGGTGCGCGAGCCGAGGTCGGCGCAGACCGCCGAGCCGACCGCGCCGGCGATCATGATCGAGGTGACCAGTGGCGCGCCCTGCTGGATGATGCCGAGGCCGTTCGCCGCGCCGATGAACGAGGTCGCGCCGACCTGACCGGCGACCGCGCCGACCTGGATGGAGACGATCACCGCGATCGGGATGGCGACGAGCAGGGTGGGCGCCGCGGCGACATTGGCCATGAACGCGCACTGCCGCACGAACTCGTCGAAGGGGAAGCGGCGACGGAAGATCGCGACGATCAACTCCGTGATCGCTTCGAAACCCATCGTGATCTGTCGACCGAAGGTCTCGAGGGACTTCTTCGGATGGTCTTCCCAAAGGCCCTTGGTCCGGTCGACAGCTTCGCTGACTCGTGAACGGGCGGGTGGACTCTCGGTCGACTGCACTGCTATTACCCCTCTCGACGCCAGGTCATCAACACCCCGACGACTTGTTTGCTTGACGCACCTTACTACGGAGTAGCGCAGAACACACCACCGACATGTGAGCGCGGTCATAGACAGAGGTCACGGTCGAGAACGGCTATGAGTTCCGCCATGTCGGACCATACAGCCCACAATTGTGGGGGTATCGGCGATTGCTCCGGATGTCGTTTTCCCCATGGATTCCCAGTACTGGCGGTTGCGCCGAATAAATATTGCGGAAAACTGTCATTCATAACGAACCCCCCGGCCGAATACTCCGGAAGATCACAGAGCCCGGCAAAACTGGTCAATTGATCATTCCATTGATAGATATTCGCTATTACAGTGGCATGCCCGGCGGGCGGGGCGCGCCCGGGACGGAATACAGGCACGATAGGCAGAGCGAATTGATATCGTGCGGGCTTCCGACGTCTGGAGGGACATGTTCACCACACTCGCCAAGGTGGCCAACGCCGCCTTCGCCGTCGCCCTCGGTGCAGCACTGCTCGGCACCGGCGCGGGCGCTTCGCAGGCTCAACCCGGCCCACCGGTGATCGGCGGCGGCTCCGGAATCGTCATCGACAGCATGTTCGAGTGCACCGTCACCACGGTCGGCTACGACGGCGCGGGCAGGCTCGTCGGGCTGACCGCGGGCCACTGCGGCGACGCGGGATCCACCGTCACCGCCGAGGTGGACCGCGGCTATGGCGAGATCGGCCGGTTCGCCTACAGCAACCCCGATCTCGACTACGCGGTCATCGAGTTCACGCCGGGGCGGATCATCCCGGTCAACCGGATCGGCAACGTCACCATCACCGGCGTCGGCGGGCCCGCCCAGTTCCCGACGATCGTCTGCAAGGAAGGCCGGACCACCGGCAACACCTGCGGCATCACCTGGGGTGACGTCTTCCAGACCAATACCGAGACCTGGGCCCAGATGTGCGTGATCGAGGGCGACTCCGGCGCGCCGGTGGTCGTCGGCTCGACCCTGGTGGGCATGGTGAACGCCTACCTGGCCGTGGCCTGCTTCGGGCCCGAGGTCGGCACGAACATGAGCACGATCATGAACGACATCAACGCCCGCGGGGGCGTCGGCGCGGGGTTCCATCCGGTGTAGCGCAGCCGCTCGGATCGCCGGAAGTCGTGCGGGTCACGGGGATTGCGCTTCCCGTGGTCCGCACTATTTCTGTCCGAGGTATTTCTGTCCCAGGGGCGCGAGCGCCGGACCGTCGGCACCCGCGCAGTGCGGCAGGCAATCGACCCGATCGGGCTCCGGCGCGCGGCGCGGGACCCGCAGCAGCACACCCGCGACGACCGCCCCGACCAGCAGCAATGCCGCGCACCAGCGCATCGCGGTGTCGAAGCCCGCGGCGAAGGCGATCGGATCGTCGAACGCGCCGGACAATCCCGCCAGGCCCGGCAACGCCGCCACGGCCAGCAGCTGCGCGGTCCTGGCGACGGCGTTGTTGACCCCGGAGGCGATGCCGGCGTCGCCGGCGGGCACCGCGGCCAGCACCGCGCCGGTCAGCGGCGCGACCATGACCGAGAGCCCGAGCCCGAAGATCAGGACCCCCGGCAGCACATCGGTGAGGTAGTTCGCCTCGGCCCCGACCCGTTGCAGCGCGAACACCCCGCCCGCGGCCAGCAGCGGGCCCGCGGTCATCGGGATCCGCGGTCCGTGCCGCTGCGCCCAGCGCCCGGCCGGAGCGGACAGCACCAGCATCAGCACCGTCACCGGCAGACTCGCCGCGCCCGACGCCATCGGCGAGTATCCGGAGACCAGCTGCAGTTGCAGCACCAGCAGGAAGAAGACGCCACCCAGCGCGGCGTAGACGAAGAACGTCACCAGATTCGCCGCGGTGAACACCCGCGAACCGAACAGCGACGGCGGGACCAGCGGATTCGGGCTGCGCAGCTCGACGACCACGAACAGCGCCAGCGCCACCACCCCGACGCCGATCAGCACCGGGTACCCCTCGATCAGGCCCAGCGTCAGCGCCCCGAGCGCGATCGCGACGATCACCGCCCCTGGCACATCGATGCGCGACGGCGCGTCCGGATCACGGCTCTCCGGCACGAACCGGATCGCCACCACCGCGACGACCAGCGCCAGCGGCACGTTCAGCAGGAAGATCGCCCGCCAGCCGACCAGGTCGATGAGCCCGCCGCCGAGCAGCGGCCCGAACGCGCCCGCCACGCCACCCAGGCCCGACCACAGCCCGATCGCGCTGCCCTGGTCGTCCTTGTCGATCGACGCCGAGATCAGCGCGAGGCTGCCCGGGGTGAGCAGCGCCCCCGCCAGGCCTTGCAGCAGACGGGCGAGGACCAGCATCTCGATATTCACCGCGACCGCGCACAGCAGCGAGGTCACCGCGAATCCGGCCACGCCCCAGACGAACACGCGTTTGCGGCCGAGCTTGTCGCCGAGCGACCCACCGAGCAGGATGAACGAGGCCAGGGTGAGGGTGTAGCCGTTGACGGTCCATTGCAGACCGGCGACGTCGGTGTGCAGGGATTCGCCGATGCGCGGCAACGCGACCGACACGACGGTGGCGTCCAGCGACGCCATCGAAGAGCCGAGGATGGTGGCGAGCAGGATCCACCGCCCCGTGGCCGAGTTCAGCCGAACCGTCTGGGTCGGGGGCACCTTCCCAAACTAGCCGTCGCGCTGGTCTTTCGCCGGACTACAGGCTCTGGACGCAGACCACGACTTTGCGCTCGGGGTACTTGAAGCCCGAGTCGGCCACGTCGGGGCAGTCGTCGACGCTGTCGGTGTTGTTCTTGATCGTGATGACCTTGACCGGCTCGGAACCGGACTCGCCGCAGTCGATCCGCTTGGGCTCGTCGCCGCCGACATCCATGCAGCCGCCGACCACCCAGTCGATGTCGAGGCACAGCGCGCCGGTCTCGATGCCGTTGAGGGTCTCGGCGTAGAAGTTGTCGCGGTCGCTGACGCAGCCGGTGCTGTTCTTGGCCTTGCCGATGACCTTGTAGTTCGACGAGCGGCTGCCGCACGACGCCTTGTCGATGGTGGCGTCGTCGACGGTGCCGCCGAGCGAGACACAGTCGCCGATGTTGGCCTGGAAGTCGGTGCTGCCGCCCCGGGTCGAGGTCTGGGCCGGCTTGCTGGCGGTCGGCTTGCCCGTGGTGGGTTTGCCGGGCTTGGTGGTGGGGCCGGCGCTGCTGGTCGCCGGGACGACATCGATCGCGGGCTGCGCGTGGCCGTCGATGGTGCCACCGCACCCACTCGCGACGAAGGCGGTCACCGTGATGGCGACCGCGCCGACGAGCCGGCCGATGGACAGGTCTGCAAACACCTACTGTGAATACACCACCGGAGCCACCGGCGTCGACTCCATCCCGATGGTCGGGGCGCTGGGTTACCCTTGGGATTCCGGCCCCCCGGCCGTACCTGCATCAGGAGGTGAACCCGATGGTGGCAGCAACGGCGGGAGATTTCGGCCCCCTGACCCGGCCCGGCGGCACGCCGATCACGGCACCGCGCCAAATGCTGGTCGATCCCCGATTCATCCGGCTGGCCGACCATTTCTTCGGCCTCTTCCCGCAGCCCAGCCGCGGTGGCGGCGCGCTGGCCATCTACCTGGACGGCAGGCCCGTCGTCGACATCTGGGCGGGCTGGGCCGCCAAGGATCAGCGCTGGAACGGCGAGAACGTCGCGCTCACCTTCTCCACCGGCAAGGGCGTCGCGGCGACGGTCGTGCACCGGCTGGCCGAGCGCGGGCTGATCGACTACGAGGCGCCGGTCGCCCGGTACTGGCCGGAGTTCGCCGCGCACGGCAAGCACGACATCACCGTGCGCGATGTGCTCTCACACCGCGCCGGCCTGCACCGGGTGCGCGGGCTGGTGCCGGGACGCGAGGGGATCCTCGACTACGACAAGGTGGTCACCGCGCTGGCGGAGAGCCCGGCCGACCCCCGTCGCATCCGCACCTCGGGCTATCACGCGATCACCTTCGGCTGGCTGGTCGCCGAGATCGTGCAGCGGGTGACCGGTGAATCGTTCACCACGGTGCTCGAGCGAGAAGTGGCACAGCCGCTGGGAACCGACGAGTTCTGGTTCCAGGTGCCCGCCGCCCAGCGGCACCGCATCGCCAAGATCTTCCCGCACCTGGCGCCGCCGGGCATCCGGTGGAATACCGCGTCCTCGGTGCTGTCGTGGGTGCGGCCCGCGCGCGGACTGGCCGAGGCGGGCATGCCGGAGAGCTTCGACGAGCTGGTGCGTGACCCGCGCGTGCACGACGCGGTGATGCCGGGTTGGAACGGCGTCTTCTCGGCCAGGGCGTTGGCCAGGATGTACGGCGCGCTGGCCAACGGTGGCGCGGTGTACGCGGGCGACGCCGCACCCCGGCCGCCGCGCGGCAACCCGGCGGTGCAATTCCTGCGGCCGGAGACGATCGAGCTGGTCAACCGGACCCAGCAGACCGACAGCCGCGACTACGTCCTCGGTCTGCCGCTGCACTTCACGCTCGGCTATCACCGCCCGGTGCTGATGACCAAGCAGCAGCCACGACATGCGTTCGGCCACTACGGGATCGGCGGTTCCGGCGCCTACGCCGATCCCGACCTGCGGATGTCGATCGCGTTCGTCACCAACCGGCTGGGCAACTCCTTCACCGCGCTCGGTGACGCGCGCCTGGCCAAGCTGTCGGCGATCGCGCAGGGCACGGTGCGCCGGCTGCGGGCCGGGCCGACCTAGGTGTCTGTTCGAACCAGCCGTCGGCGCGCGCCGTAGTAACGGACATGACAGCGCTGCGCCCGCCCCCGGCGACACCACGCTGGTCGCTGCTGCACGGACTGGCCGCGGGCCGGGATTTCGAGGGTTACCTGCGGCGACGCGCGGCCCACAGTGATCCGTTCGCGGTCGGCTTCCCCGGCTTCCCGCCGGTGCTGTTCACCGGGACGGCCGACGGCGCGCGCGAATTGTTCCGCGCGCCCGCGCCGCTGCTGGAGCCGCCGCGGCCCAATCCGATCGAACCGATGGTCGGCGCGGCCTCGCTGATCCTGAGCTCCGGCGCCCGTCATCGCACCGATCGCGCCCTGCTGGCGCCCGCGCTGCACGGTCCGCGCGTGCGGGCGCTGGCCGGGGTGATTCGCGCGGCGACCCTGCGCGAAATCGAAACCGGTTGCGGCACGGCGGGTTCCTGGCAGGTGGGCGGCCGGATCGATGCGCTTGCCGCGGCGCGCTCCATGACCCTGCGGGTCATCCTGGCGGCGGTCTTCGGCACCGAGCTCGACCGCGAGCCCGAATACGCCGGTGCCGTCACCGATTTCCTCGCCGCCTTCACCACGCCGTTGCTGGTGGCGCCCGTCTTACGCCGTGGCATGGGCGGATTCGGGCCGTGGGAGCGCTTCGTCGCCACCCGCGCGGCACTGGACCGGGTGATCCTGGCCGATATCGCCCGGCGGCGCCGCGACGGTCCTGGCTCCGGCGACCTGCTCGATCTGCTTCTGGCCACCCGCTACGACGACGGCAGCGCCCTCACCGATGCGCAACTGTGCGAACACCTGCGGACCCTGCTCGTCGCCGGTCACGAGACGACGGCCACCACCCTGACCTGGGCGCTGTATCACCTGCATCGCGAGCCGGGCCTGCTCGACCGGGTCACCGCCGAGCTGGCGGCGGCGGGCGCGGACCCCGCCGATCTCGCCGCGCTGCCGCTGCTCGGCGCGGTCTGCCAGGAGACGCTGCGTCTGCATCCGCCGGTCCCCATCGTGCTGCGCACGCTCCGGGAGCCGCTGCGGTGGCGCGGGGTGGACGTGGCGGCCGGGCAGACGATCGGGCTCGCCGTCGGCGTGCTGCACAGCGACTCGTCGGCCTGGCCCGCGCCCCGGCTGTTCCACCCCGACCGGTTCCTCGACCGCAAGGTCTCGCCGTTCGAGTTCGCTCCGTTCGGCGGCGGACACCGCCGCTGCATCGGCGCCACGCTGGCCGAACACGAACTCCGCATCGTGCTGGCAACCGTGCTGACCACGGTCCGGTTGTCCCTGGACCCCGGCCTGGCGCTGGGTGCGCGGCCACGCGCCGTGCCCCGAAATCTCGCGACGGCGCCGGATCGAGCGATCCACTTCACACGGACCGGGTGATTTCGGTCACTTCACGTTTGGAGCTCACACGCCTGTACTTCGACCCGGCCCGAGATCACCGCCGCCGACTCGCCGACGTGAGCGCGGCGTTTGACGAAAGCCCGTGTATAACAGCGCGTTATGTGACCTGGCGCACAGAGTTGCCGATCCGTGATCGCCCGGCGGCGCGGCTGGCACGTTGTCACCCCGGACGGGTAGGAATGGACGGTCAGGGTCGGGGCGTCGTTACCCCGTGGAGACCCGTTGCGGACTCCGCGTCAATCACGAAGATCTCGCGCCGCCGCAGGCGGAACGAGAGATGGAATGGACGAGAAACCTATGCACTACGAGGCAAATATGCAGCAATCGCGCTGGCTTCGCCGGGGTCTGCTGCTGTCGGCGGCAGTCGCGGCGGCGGGCGCTTTGATCGTCATGCCCGCGCAGGCACAGCCGACCCTCCCGGGCTCCGGTTCCAGCCAGCCCGCGGTGAACGAGCCCGCGCCGCAGGCGCCGTTCGCCCCGCCGAACATCAACATCGCCGACGGCGAGACCGTCGGCGTCGCGCAGCCGATCATCATCACCTTCAAGGAGCCGGTCGGCGACCGCGCCGCCGCCGAGAAGGCCATCAAGGTCACCTCGAGCCAGCCCGCGCCCGGCCACTTCTACTGGACCGGCGACAAGCAGGTGCGCTGGAAGCCCAACGAGTTCTGGCCCGCCAACACCGACGTCAACGTCGTGGCCGGCGGCACCACCAGCTCGTTCCGCATCGGTGACGCGTTCATCGCCAGCGTCGACGACAACACCAAGATGATCACCGTGACGGTGAACGGTGAGGTCGTCAAGGAGATGCCGACCTCGCTCGGCAAGCCGGGCCACGAGACCCCGAACGGCACCTACATCGTGGGCGAGCGGTTCGAGAAGATGGTCATGGACTCCTCCACCTACGGCGTCCCGGTCACCGATCCCGAGGGCTACAAGCTCGAGGTCGAGTACGCGACCCGCATCTCCAACAGCGGCATCTTCGTGCACGCCGCGCCGTGGTCGGTCGCCCAGCAGGGCTACTCCAACGCCAGCCACGGCTGCCTGAACGTGAGCACCGAGAACGCCAAGTGGTTCCTGGAGAACTCGCGCAAGGGCGACGCCGTCGTCATCACCAACACCCAGGGCGGCACCCTGAGTTCCGGTGACGGACTGGGCGACTGGAACTGATTCGCTGAACAAAAGCCGAACAATACGATCAATCGCGATCGTGTTGTTCGGCTTTTTGCTGTACTCGCCCTTGTGCGCCCGATGTTCAGAGAGACGGCAGCCAGGGTTAACCGACAGTTCGCCATGCGCCGTAAAACTGCCGCGGTGCGAAGCAGTCCAGAGCGGGTCCTCCCCGCACCACGAGGCCGCGGGCTGAAAAACCGCCCGTGGCAGGACTATGCGCTGTTCTTGGTCCTGGTCGTGCCGAATCTGGTGCTGCTGACGCTGTTCGTTTACCGGCCGCTGGCGGACAACATCCGGCTGTCGTTCACCGACTGGAACATCGCGGATCCCGTTGCCACCCCGATCGGTTTCGACAACTACGTCGAGTGGTGGGGGCGCGAGGATTCCTGGAAGGTCGTCTCCAACACGGTGATCTTCACCGTCGCCGCGGTCGCGGTGAGTATGGCGCTCGGCCTCGCGCTGGCGCTACTGCTGGACCGAAAACTGTTCGGCCGCAATGTGGTTCGTTCGGCCATTTTCGCGCCTTTCGTGATTTCCGGCGCGGCGATCGGCGTGGCTTTCCAATTCATCTTCGATCCGAGTTTCGGTCTGGTACAAGACGTCCTGCATCGCCTCGGTGTGGACAAGGTGCCGGATTTCTACCAGGACCCGCACTGGGCCCTGTTCATGGTGACGATCACTTACATCTGGAAGAACCTCGGCTATACCTTCGTCATCTATCTGGCCGCGCTCCAGGGCGTGCGCGCCGAGTTGCTGGAAGCCGCCGAAATGGATGGCGCGAGCCGGTGGACGACATTCACCAAAGTACTTCTGCCACAACTTCGTCCGACGACCTTCTTCCTGTCGATCACGGTATTGCTGAACTCGCTGCAAGTCTTCGACATCATCAATGTGATGACCCGCGGCGGGCCGCTGGGCAACGGCACGACGACCATGGTGTTCCAGGTGTACGAGGAATCGTTCCGCAATTTCCGGGCCGGCTACGGCGCCACCGTCGCGACCATCATGTTCGTGGTGCTGCTGGTGGTCACGCTGATCCAGGTGCGCGTCATGGATCGAGGCGATCGGTGAAACACGTAGGCCCGCAGACACTGTCGTACCGGCGCCGCGAACGCGCCGTCACCGCGCTCGGTTACGCCGCGATGGCGTGCGTGCTGATCCTGGTCGGCGTGCCGCTGTTCTGGATCCTGATCACCTCGCTCAAGGATCGCGCCGACATCTACACCCAGCCCGCGGTGTACTGGCCGCACAGCTGGCACCCGGAGAACTACGGCGAGGCCACCACGACGGTGCCGTTCTGGACCTTCCTGCGCAACTCGCTGATCGTCACCGGCGTGGTGTCGGCGGTGAAGTTCGCGCTCGGCGTGTTCAGCGCCTACGGCCTGGTGTTCCTGCGTTTCCCCGGCAAGAACATCGTGTTCCTGGTGATCATCGCGGCGCTGATGGTGCCCAACCAGATCACCGTCATCTCCAACTACGCGCTGATCGCGCAGCTGGGCTGGCGCAACACTTTCCAGGGCATCATCATCCCGCTGTGCGGCGTCGCGTTCGGCACGTTCCTGATGCGCAACCACTTCCTGTCGCTGCCCGGTGAGGTCATCGAGGCGGCGCGGATGGACGGCGCGAACTGGTGGCGGCTGCTGACCAGGGTGGTGCTGCCGATGTCGGGTCCGACGATGGTGGCGTTCGCGGTGGTCACGCTGGTCAACGAGTGGAACGAGTACCTCTGGCCGTTCCTGATGGCCGACTCCGCCGAGGTCGCCACGCTGCCGGTGGGGCTGACCCTGCTGCAGAACACCGAGAACCCGTCGGTCACCAACTGGGGGCCGGTGATGGCGGGCACCGTGCTGACGATGCTGCCGATCCTCATCGTGTTCCTCGCGCTGCAACGTCACATGATCAAAGGCCTCACCTCCGGTGCGGTCAAGGGTTGATTCTCGAACAGGAGATCCACGTGTCCAGTCAACGATTCCCGGCGCTGAGCCGCCGCGGCTTCCTCGGCCTCACCGGCGCGGCCGCCGCGGGTCTGGCGCTCACCGCCTGCGCGGGCACCGGCGGCGGATCCGGTGACGGCGGCGACGCCAAGACCATCACCTTCTGGTCCAACCACCCCGGCACCTCCAAGGAGCTGGAGCTGGAGCTGATCAACCGGTTCCAGGCGAAGTACCCGGACCTGACGGTCAACCTGGTCGACGCGGGCAAGAACTACGAGGAGGTGGCGCAGAAGTTCAACGCCGCGCTCACCGGTGGTGACCTGCCCGACGTGGTCGTGCTCTCCGATGTCTGGTGGTTCAACTACGCGCTGACCAAGGCGATCGAGCCACTGGACAGCCACTTCGGCGCCGCGGGCGTGCAGCTGGGCGACTACGTCGACTCGCTCGCCGCCGACTACCTGTTCGACGGGAAGCACTACGCGCTGCCGTACGCCCGCTCGACCCCGCTGTTCTACTACAACAAGGACGTGTGGGCGAAGGCCGGTCTGCCCGACCGCGGCCCGAACTCCTGGCAGGAATTCGACGAGTGGGGCCCCAAGCTCCAGTCCGTCGCCGGCGCCGACAAGTTCGCGCACGCCTGGGGCGACGCCAAGAACTACCTCGGCTGGACCTTCCAGGGCCCGAACTGGACCTTCGGCGGCGCCTACTCCGATCAGTGGAAGCTGAAGTTCACCGATCCGGGCTCGATCGCGGCGGCCACCTACCTGCGCGATTCGATCAATGTGAAGAAGTACGCGGCGATCCGTCCGCAGATCGCGGTCGACTTCGGCACCGGCGTGGCCGCCTCGACGATCGCCTCCACCGGCGATCTCAAGGGCATCAAGAAGAACGCCGACGGCAAGTTCGAGGTGGGCACCGCGTTCCTGCCGCACCCGAACGGCCCCGGCGTCACCACCGGCGGCGCAGGCCTGGCGATTCCGTCGCGGATCTCGGACGCGCGCAAGACCAACGCGCTCAAGTTCATCGAGTTCGTCACCAACGCGGCCAACACCGCGTACTTCTCGCAGAACACCGGATACATGCCGGTGCGCAAGTCGGCGGTGACCGACCCGTCCGAGGTGGACTTCCTGGCGAAGAACCCGAACTCGAAGGTCGCCATCGACCAGCTGTCGGTGACCAAGTCCCAGGACTACGCCCGCGTGTTCGTGCCCGGCGCCGACCAGATCATCGGCACCGGCTACGAGCAGATCGGTCTGCAGAACGCCGATCCCGCCACGGTTCTGGCGAAGGTCGCCGCCGACGTACAGGCGATCATCGACCGGCAGATCACGCCCAAGCTGCCGAAGTAGTCACCCCGTGGGGCGGGGGGGGGGGGGCCGCCC
>NZ_JBCGFB010000060.1:13775-34650 GCF_038752175.1 Nocardia sp. No.11
CCCGCCTCGTTCCCAGGAGAATCCCCCATGGCGACAGTGCAGTTCGACGGTGTCACGCACCGCTATCCCGGCGCCGACACCCCCGCTGTCGACGCACTCGATCTCGACATCGCCGACGGCGAGTTCCTCGTGCTGGTCGGGCCGTCGGGCTGCGGCAAGTCGACCAGCCTGCGCATGCTGGCCGGCCTCGAGTCGGTCGAGGAGGGGACCATTCGCATCGGCGAGCGCGACGTCACCGGACTGCCACCGCGCGCCCGCGACGTGGCGATGGTGTTCCAGAGCTACGCGCTCTACCCGAACATGACCGTCGCCGAGAACATGGGCTTCGCCCTGCGCAACGCGGGAATGAGCAAGGCCGACACCCTCGTTCGGGTCAAGGAGGCGGCCGCCATGCTCGAGCTCGAGCCGCTGCTCGACCGCAAGCCCGCCAAGCTCTCGGGCGGTCAGCGCCAGCGGGTCGCCATGGGCCGCGCGATCGTGCGCCGCCCGCAGGTCTTCTGCATGGACGAGCCGCTGTCCAACCTCGACGCCAAACTGCGGGTGAGCACCCGCTCCCAGATTGCCGCGCTGCAACAGCGACTCGGCACCACCACGGTCTACGTCACCCACGACCAGGTCGAGGCGATGACCATGGGTCACCGCGTCGCGGTCCTGCGCGACGGGACGCTCCAGCAGATCGCCTCCCCTCGCCACCTCTACGACGACCCGGTGAACACCTTCGTCGCCGGCTTCATCGGCTCACCGGGCATGAACCTGCTCGAGGCGCCGGTGGTCGACGGTGCGGCGGTCCTGGACGGCCTGCGAATCCCAGTGCCCCGCAGCGTCTCCGGTGCCAGGGTGGTCCTCGGTATCCGTCCCGAGGCGTGGGAGGTCACCACCGACCCGTCGGGTATCACCGTCGTCGCCGAGCTCCTCGAAGAACTCGGCGCCGAATCCTTCGTCTACACCCACGGCGCCGGCACCGACTGGTCCACCCGCTCCGGCAAGATCGTCGTCCGCGTCGACCGCCGGTTCCGGACCACCCTCGGCGAAACCCTGCACCTGCGACCGAAACTCGACGAGATCTTCTTCTTCGACGCCGACCAGGGCAATCGCGTGCGCTGACGGCGCACGCTACGACAGACCCGCCGTGGTCCGGCGGCCGATCGCCGCGTCGAGGGCGCCGAGTTCGGCGAAGACGTCGGTGGCCGCCCAGATGCGGTTGCGGGTGGAGTCGGAGACGACTTCGAGGATGCCGCGGTCGACGAGTCGTTCGAGGGCGCGATAGGTCGCCGAGTCCGTCGTCGCGGTGAGGCGGTTCGCGACCGCGATCGTGAGGATCGGGTGCTCGAGCAGGTTCGCGAGCAGGGCCTCGTCGGCGGAGCCGCCGCGTGGACGGGCACGGTCGCGCCAGCGTTGGGGGAGCGCGGCCAGGGCGCGGGCGGAGTCGATGGCGGCCTCGCTGGCGTACACCGCCGCGAGCGCCAGGTACACGACGAACTCGTCGGCGGCACCGCCCCGGTAGGCATCCAGCTGGGCGAAATAGCGCGAGGTGTCGGCGAGCATGACCGAGGAGAAGGGAACTGTCACCCGGTCGGTCAGCCCCCGCCTGCGCAGAATCGCGCTCACCAGCGCGCGGCCGATCCGGCCGTTGCCGCTGACGAACGGGTGGATCGAGACGAACTGCGCGTGCGCGATCGCGGCCTGCACGAGAATCGGCAGGTCGGTGCGCGCGACGAAAGCCAGCAGATCGGCGACCAACTCGGGCACGAGCTCCGGCGGCGGTGGCACGTACAGCGCGTGGAGCGGCGTGTAATCGCTGCCGCCGATCCAGGTCTGCACCGTGCGGAAACGGCCCGCCTTCTCCCACTCCGGCGCGATCAGCACCCGGTGGGCGCTGAGCAGGCTCGCCTCGGTGATCTGTCCGGTCGCCGCGGCGTCGACCAGGCCCGCGAGGCCGCGCACAGCACTGACTTGCGACGCCGCCTCGGCGCGGGTCGACGCGCCACCGAAGGCTTTGCCGAAAGCTCGCCAGCCCGCGTCGATGTGCTCGATGCGCGAGGACGCGACCGCCTCGGCGCGCAGCAGGAATTCGCGCAGCGACGTCGAGTACTGGCCCTGACCCGCTTCGAGATGGGTCACCGCGACCAGCGCGGCCTCACTCGCGGATGTCGTTCTCCTGGAGTCGAACTCGAGTTCGGCGATGCGCGGCGGGATCGACACCGCCACCCACTCGGGCACGGGCCCGGCCCGTGATCCGTCGTGCGCCGCCCACGGTCGCTGCTCGACATGATGAGCGGGCCAATTCATCTGCTCTTACTGTACTTTCACTCTCGAAAACGCGACTTGCTTGGTGGCTATTCGCATTTACTGGCTCAGATGCCACCGATGAGTCGACTACTCGCTGTTGGCAGTTCCGGACCGGACGGCTGTCGCGCGGGCTCGAGCGACGGCTTCGGCCACACCACCGGTGAAGGGGAGGCCGTGGCCCGGCAGAACCAGATCGGCCGGAACGGACTCGAGCGCGGCGAGTGCCGCCAGGGTGTCGGGGACGGAGTGATGGAAGAAGCTCGGGAGTAGCTGGGGCCCTTGGATTCTCGAGGTCGGGTGCGCGGTGACCAGGGAGTCGCCGGTGGCGACGGCGCCGGCCGCGGGCAGCTGGAAGGCCGAATGGCCCGAGGTGTGGCCGGGACAGGCGATCGGGATCGGGTTGCCGGGGAAGTCCAGCGCGCCGGCGGTGGGGAAGGGCTGGATGTGGGCGACGGTGTTCTTGCGCAGACCACCCGCCGCGGTGATCCGTGCGGCCCACGCGATCGTGCTCCGATCGGTGAGCCGTTTGATCACATCCAGGGGCGTGGCCGACTCATGGCATTCCCCCCGTGCGTGCCGCACCTCGACCGCACTGGTGTACGCGGGAATCCCGTAGCGCCGGTGCAGATGATTCAGCGCCCCCACATGATCGAGATGGGCATGGGTCAGCAACACCGCGACGATGTCCTCGGGCCGATGCCCGAGCTCACGCACCGCCTGCTCGATGACCCCGGCATCACCGAGCCAGCCGGCATCGATCAGCGTGAGCGCCGACCCCTCCCGCAGCAGAACCATATTCACATCGGTCCCACGAATCACGAACGTATCGTCAGCGACCTGCTTCCAGCGCACCCCACTACCGTAGCGATCAAACAACCCGTCCGCCGACGAGCCCATCGAGCTCGATGGTCAGTGGGAACGGGTCGGTCAACGTCACCGACCCGGTCGCCCTCGGCGCAATGCGATATTCGCCGCGCACCGCGGATTCACCAGAAGTCGCGATCTCGATAGCCACCTGGATCTGCTCGGCACGCAGCCGAGTTCGGTCGCCGACCTCGGAGCCGACCACCACTACGTCCGGCACCCGCCGCGGCGAACGCGCCTGTGATCGGTCGCGGCCCAGATCATCGCACCAGGTGACAGTGGTCTACCAGATTGTCACGCGCTCGTCGGGAGCCAGGAAGAGTTTGTCGCTGGGCGTGACGTCGAAGGCTTCGTAGAAGCTGTCGATGTTGCGAACCACGGCGTTGCAGCGGAACTCCGGCGGGGAGTGCGGGTCGACGGCGAGGCGGCGGATGGCCTCCTCGGGGCGGGCCTTGGTGCGCCAGACCTGGGCCCAGCCGTAGAAGACGCGCTGCAGGCCGGTGAGCCCGTCGATGACCGGGGGCTCGGCACCGTCGAGGGAGATCTTGTAGGCGGCCAGGGCGATCGACAGGCCACCCAGGTCACCGATGTTCTCGCCGATGGTGAACTCGCCGTTGACGGTGTGCTCGTCGGCCAGGTCGGCGGGGGAGAGCACGTTGTACTGGTCGATCAGCGCCCTGGTGCGCTTGCCGAACTCGGCGCGGTCGGCGTCGGTCCACCAGTCCTTCATGTTGCCGTCGCCGTCGTACTTGGCGCCCTGATCGTCGAAACCGTGGCCGATCTCGTGGCCGATCACCGCGCCGATGCCGCCGTAGTTGGCGGCGTCGTCGGCGTTCATGTCGAAGAACGGCGGCTGCAGGATCGCGGCCGGGAAGACGATCTCGTTCATGCCCGGGTTGTAGTAGGCGTTGACCGTCTGCGGGGTCATGAACCACTCGCCGCGGTCCACCTCGCCACCCAGTTTGCCCAGGTCACGGTCATGATCGGCGGCATATCCGCGACGGTAGTTGCCGACCAGATCGGCCGGGTCGACCTCGACCGCGGAGTAGTCACGCCAGGTGTCGGGGTAGCCGATCTTGGGGGTGAACTTCTCCAGCTTGGTCAGCGCGGCGGCGCGGGTGTCCGGGCCCATCCACTCCAGGTCGGCGATATTGCGGCGGTAGGCCTCCTGCAGGTTGGCCACCAGCTCCACCATCCGCGCCTTGGCCTGCGGCGGAAAGTGCTTGGCCACATACAGTTTGCCGACGGCCTCGCCGAGCAGCTCCTGCACCAGCGAGACGCCCCGCTTCCAGCGCTCGCGGTTCTCCTGCGCGCCGGTGAGGGTGCGGCCGTAGAAGTCGAAGTTCTCGGCGACGATCTCGTCGGTCAGGAACGGCGCCCTGGCGTGCAGCACCTGCCACACGGCCCAGTCACGCCAATCCGCCTGCGGCACCGCGGTCCACGCCTGCGCGAAGGCGCGCACGTAGTCGGGCTGGCGCACGACGAGCTCAGCGAACAGCTCGGACCCGCTGCGGTCCACACCCGCGGCGACGGCGTCCACCCAGGCGGCCCAGTCGAATTCGGGGTTCTCGGCGACCAGGTCGGCGAACGTGGTGAGGTTGTAGCTCTTCTCGGCGTCGCGACGGCGCACCACGTCCCAATGGCCGGCGGCCAGCGTGCGTTCCAGCTCGAACACGCGGCGGGCCGCGTCGGCCGGATCGGCGGGCACCAGCCCGGCCAGCGCCGGGTCGGCGGCGGCGATGGTGAACATCTTCGCGAGATGGGCCTGGTAGGCGTCGCGAATCTCGGCGAATTCGTCGGAGCGGTAGTACGACTCGTCCGGCAGACCGATGCCCGACTGGGTGGCGTGCACCAGGTAGCGGGTGGAGTCCTTGTCGTCGGTGTCGACGTAGTAGCCCAGCGCGCCGCGCACGCCGGTGCGCTGCAGGCGGCCGAGCAGCGCGGCGAACGCGCTCGGGCTGTCGACCTCGGCGATCTCGCGCAGCTCGACGGCGACCGGCGCGAAACCGGCCGCGGCCACCGCGTCGGTGTCCATGAAGCTCGAGTACAGGTCACCGATCTTGCGGGCGTCGGCGTCGTCGGACGCGTTCGCCGCGCTGTCCTGGATGATCGCCTGCACGTCGAGCTCGGCCTGGTCGTACAACGTCCGGAAGGCGCCGTCCACCGCGCGGTCGGCCGGGATCTCGTACCCGGCCAGCCACTGCCCGTTGACGTGCGCGAACAGGTCGTCCTGGACGCGCACCGCCTGGTCACGGAAGGACAGATCGATACCGGAGGGACTGATCGGATCGGAAGTCACGCGCTCCAGTATGCCGACAACCTCCGACGCGTGTGGCGGCCTCGGACCCCGCACCCGCGTACCGCCGTCAGGCGCAGACGAACTCGTCGTCGCGGACGCCGGCCACGAAGGCCTCCCATTCGCCGGCGGTGAAATGGAGTCGGACGTCGTGGTGGCGGAGGGTGGCGGAGCCGTCGGCGGCTACCTGGGCGAGCAGGGTGGGGTGGCGGCGGTCGCTGAGCAGGCAGTGCAGGAACGCGGTCCACAGGTCGGTCTCGACGGTGATGATCGGCTCGTCGAGGCCGGCGTTCATCGGATTGCGACGAAATTTGCTGTCACGTATCTGAACGATGTCGCCGTCGAAGCGGACCTCGACACACTGGTTACCGTTATTGGAGCGCGACGATGTGAACCAGCCGTGATCGGCCGGGCGGCGACGAGCGGTGGTGGACATACCCAGAATCTTACACGCTGGCATACTCCCTGATCAGCGCGAGAGATTCGGCGCGGGAAAGGGATTGCTCCCTGGCGCGCACATACGCGAAGCCGAGATCGCGCACCTGCTCGGCGTCGTCGACCGGGCCACCGAAGACGGCGCTCTCGGCCCACGCGAAGGTAGGTAGCTGATCGCTTGCGAAGTCGATCAGATGGAAGCTGGAACCGCCGAGCACCGCCCCTTCGGGTGCACTGAACGGGATGACGCGCACATCGACGGAATCGAGTTCGCGCATCAACTCCACCAGGTGTCGCAGCTGCCCCCGCAGCACCTCGGCGCCGCCGGTCTGCTGGCGCAGCGTGGCCTCGCCGAGTACCGCGGTGAGCTCGAGCGGCTCCGGGCCGCGCAGCCGCTGCTGCCTGCGCAGCCGGATCGCGACCAACTGGTCGACCTGGACCGGGCGGATCATCACGTCGGCGCTGATCAGGGCGCGCGCGTAGGCCTCGGTCTGGAGCAGGCCGGGCACGATCAGGCTGTCGTAGCTGCGGATGCTCTGCGCGCCCGCCTCCATCCCGTAGAGCCGCTGCAGTTCGGGACCGATCAGCGCCGAGGCCGTGGTCCACCAGCCGCGCTGCTTGCTGGCCTCGAGCAGGGCGAGCAGTTCGGTGCGCTCGTCGGCGGTGACATCGAGGACGTCGAGGACCGGTTCGATGGTGGTGCGGGTGAGAACGCGCCTGCCCTTCTCCACGTGCGACCAATTGGCCGGCGTGAAGCCGACCCGGCGGGCGAACCCCGCCGAGTCGAAGCCACGCTGCTCGCGCAGTTCACGCAGGCGCAGCACCAGTTCCCAGCGCGCGGCAGTCGGCGAAACGGGGGACATGTCCGAATATGCTACGCCGACCGACACGCTAGCTACTGACTATTGTCAGCGTGGTTGTGCGGCATTAGGCTGTGTAGAACGGCAATTTTCCCTTACGTCCTGCCGTTATGAAAAAGTTTCCCGCTCCACCCGTTCGTGATGAAACGATCCACTCCGATCGAGCGAATCCACAGCTACATCGAGTCACCGTCGACAGAGACGAGGTCGTGATGAGCACGTCGCGCACAGATGACAAAGGCGGGTATACCGCGGCCGAGGAGTACTCGGCCACTCAGGATGCGCTGGCGCGCTGCCGTCACTACCGCAAGCACAACGGGCTCTACGGTGTGGTCGACTCGACGCTGGGACGGATCATGCTGGAGATCGGCGCGGTGGGGGCGGTGGTCATGCCGTCCACGCTGGGGGAACGGGTGCGCGGCCTGCTGATCGGCCGCGGCCAGCGCTGCGGGCCGATCATCGCCCATCCCCGCTCCGGCCGCTGGACCTTCCTGACCGGCCCCACCGACAATTCCTACCTCGACACCGTGCTGTTCGCCGATCTGTTCCGGGTGTGCGCCTCGGTGGCCCTACCCGGCAGCGAGATCGTGCTGCCCTCGCCGGCCGACGAACGCAGCGGCTACCGCACCTGGATGCAGGAACCCGACGGCGACTACCGGCCCGATTTCGCCCAGATCGTCGCCGCCACCCGCACGAACGCGCGGTCGGCGGCGCTGCTGCGGGAGCCCGGTTCGGCCTGAGCTACTGCCCACCCAGGCGCGCGTGCATCTCCCAGACGAGGACCTCGGCGTCCCCGTGTGGCCGCACCAGCTGGCCGCCGGAGCGGGTCAACCGGACCGCGTCGCCCTGCGCCAAGGTGCCGACGCCTTCGAGCTCGACCTCCCCGCGCGCCACGAAGACATGCAGGTAGGGGGCTTCCGGCAAGGTGACGCCCGGACCGTCGGCGGGCAACCGGGCGACATGCATGGCCGCATGCGAGGAGTTGATCGCGATGGCGGTGCGATCGCGATACCGGGGTAGCCCGGAGGCCACGGTCACCAAGCCGCCGCCGGCGAGCTCGTCATCGATTTCGAGCTGCTGATAGCCCGGATCGACCCCGGGCTCGTCGGGCACCACCCACATCTGGACGAAATGCACCGGTTCGTCGTGCTCGGGCAGCTTGCCGTCGAGGCGCCAGGAGTCGTTCTTCTCCGAGTGCAAGATTCCGGTGCCCGCGCTCATCCGCTGGGCCAGCCCCGGATAGATGATGCCGCTGTGGCCGAGCGAGTCCTGGTGCACCAGGCTGCCGCCGAGCACCCAGGTGACGATCTCCATGTCCCGGTGCGGATGGGTGTCGAAGCCCTCGCCGGGCAGCACCACGTCCTCGTTGTTCACCAGCAGCAGCCCGTGATGAGTGTTGTCGGGGTCGTAGTGCTCGCCGAAGGAGAACGAGTGTTTGGAATCGAGCCATGAGATCCGGGTCTTCATCCGGTCACCACCGCGGTGCAGTTCGATCCGCGGTGTCGTCGATGTGGACATACGTTCCTCCTGCTCGCACCCGTACCGCCGCCTCAATTCTGGCACCACTATTCTCACGAGGTGTCGACTCATCGCCTTGACGGCTCGAATCCGGCGGATGAGTCACCTGCCTCGCTGCGACATCTGCTGCGCGAGAGCCGCGGTGTCTTCCGGCGGAATCCGCAGATGCCGCGCCTGGCGCTGCTGCGGCTCGCGGCCCAATTCGGTGACGGGATGTTCCAGGCCGCGCTCTCGGGCGCCATTCTGTTCAACCCCGAACGTGAGACCGATCCGCTGGCGATCGCCGCCGGTTTCGCGGTGCTGCTGCTGCCGTACTCGCTGCTCGGGCCCTACGCTGGCGCGCTGCTCGACCGCTGGGACCGGCGCAACGTCCTGCTGATCGCCAGCGTGGCGCGGGCGGTGCTGATCGGGCTGGCCGCGATCGGGCTGTTCGCGGGGATCGGCGAGACGCCGCTGTTGCTGCTGGCGCTGGCGACCGTCGGCATCAGCCGGTTCGTGCTGGCCGGGGTGTCGGCGGCGCTGCCGCGGGTCCTCGAACAGCGCTGGCTGGTGCCGATGAACTCGGTGCTCGCGACGGTCGCCTCGGTGTGCGCCGGGGTCGGCGCCGCGGCGTCGGTGGCGGTGATCGCGCTGATCGGGGCCGGCGATGCCGCGTCGGCGGTCGCGGTGGCGCTGAGCGGGATCGGCTCGGTGGTCGGCGCGGTGCTGGCCGCGGGCTTCCGGCACCGCGTGCTCGGGCCCGAAAGTGGTTCGGCCACTTCGGAGAGCACCGTGCACGCGATCGCCACAGGTCTGCGCACCGGCGCGGTCGCGGTCTGGCGCGCGACGACGGTGACGACGGCGATGATCGGCATCGGCGCGCATCGCGTCGTCTTCGGCATGAACACCCTGATCATGGTGCTGGTCCTGCGCCAGCCCACCGGCAACGACGAGATGAGCGGGGGACTGGTCGGATTCGGTGTCGCGATCGGATTCGCGGCGGCGGGCATGCTGCTGGCCGCGATCCTCGCGCCGGTGCTGATCCCACGCCTGGGCAGGCCGCGCACGGTCCTGCTCGGGCTGGTGACCGCGGTCGCCGTGCAGCTGACGCTGGTGACCCCGATCGCGCTGGCCACCGGCGCGTCCGTCGACAACGCGCACCGCCTGCTGCTGGCCGGTGCCTTCGGGCTCGGGCTGGCGGGCCAGACGATCAAGCTGACCGGCGACGCGAGCATGCAGATCGACATCGACGACGATCACCGCGGGCAGGTATTCGCCCTGCAGGACACTGTTTTCAACATCACCTTCGTGCTCGCGATCGCGGTGACCGCGCTGGTGATCCCGGCCGACGGCCGCTCGATCGGCGTGGTGCTCGCCGGCGCGGCCGTCTACGCGCTCGGGGTCGTGGCGATCGCGCTCAATGCCCATCGAGCCAGGGCGGCCTGCTGAGCGCGCCGGCCGGTTCCTGGGCCAGCACCGCGCGGTGGTCGACCACGAACAGCGGGATGTCGGGCACGACGCTCTCGGCCGCGCCGTCGCGATCGGAGTCCCACGGGGCGTCGTCGACGCCGGTGTCACCGTCGAAGGAGAGCCATAGCGCGTCGGCGACGCCGGTGTCGGCCAGGGCCAGCTCGGCCTGCCCCGACCAGTGATGCACGATGCCGTCGCCGGTCCCGAAGACGAACTCGATGTCGTTCACATACGGGTTGGACGCGCGCGCACGCCGTCCGGTTCCGGAAAATCCGAACTACATCAGTGGTATTTGTTGGGCATGGGCACAACGCTGGTACCGCACGGTTCGACCGCACTCGGTGCACTGCTGGCGGTAGTGCTCGCCGCGCCCGTGCTCGCGGCGCCGTTCCCGTGGACACCGCCGCCGGTGAACATCTGTGGCGAGACGGGATTCGACCCGCTCAACCGGCTGCCCGATCCCGCCGCGCCCCCGCCGCCGATCATCGCGCCCACCATCGACATCCCGGTCATCGTGCCGGAGCTGACGCCGGTTCCACTGCCCGATCCGCCGCACGACAACACCCGCGTCGCACAGGCGCCGTTGCCGTCGGATCCCTGCCGCAATCCGTGCCCCGAGGTCAGGGACACGCCCGAACCCGACGACGGGATCGACGAGTCGGGCGGCACCTCGACCGGCTCGGGATCGGGGTCCGGATCGGGGTCGGCGATCTCGCTGCCGCGCATCCGGATCAGGCCCGAGATCGAGACCATCCCGATCCCGGTGCCGGGCGGTGAGGGCGAACCGGCGCAAGAGCCGCCCGCCCCCGTGGTGCGCCCGGTCGAGCCGGGTCCGGTGCGGCCCGCGGTCGCGGCCCGGACGGTGGAATCGGTGCGGCTCGTCGAGCAGGTCACCGGGCACGGGTCGAGCAATCGGACCGATATGCGCTGGCAGGTCGACGGCACCGACCTCGGCCTGTTCTGGGAGACCGAACCGGGCAAGGTGGCCATGGTGTTCGGTGACACCTTCGGCGAGGGCTGGACCTACGGCGGCGCCGGCGCCGACAGTGCCGACTGGCGCTCCAATGTGCTCGCCTACAGCACCGACAAGAACCTCGACGACGGCCTGGTCATCGATTCGATGGTGCAGGACAGCCCGTGCCATGCCGCCGAACTGCTGGGCAGCCGCAAGATCAGGAACTGGGAGACCACCACGATTCCGACCTCGGGGTTCGCGATCGGCAAGCGCCAGTTCCTGAGCTACATGTCGGTCAACCACTGGTCGAGGGTGCCCGGAATGTGGCTGACGAACTACGGCGGGCTGGCCTACTCCGACGACGGCGGGCAGACCTGGACCAAGGATCAGCACGCTCGCTGGGAGAACATGTTCGGCGTCGGCCGGTTCCAGGTGGCCGCGATGGTGCCGCACGGCGACTTCGTCTACATGTTCGGCACGCCCAACGGGCGGATCGGCGTGATCGGCCTGGCCAGGGTGCGCAAGGACGACGTCCTCAACAAGACGGCCTACCAGTACTGGGTGGACGGCAGCTGGGCGCCGGCCGCGGAGAATTCGGCGACGCCGCTGGTGCTCGGCATGGCCAGCGAACTGTCGGTGCGGTTCGACGAGGAGAGCCGGCAGTGGCAGATGGTCTACCTCGACCCCGCCGCGAACCAGATCGTGCTGCGCACCGCGGCGCAACCGCAGGGAAGGTGGACCGAGACGGTCCCGCTGGTCTCCACCGCCGACTATCCCAAGGCGTACGGCGGGTTCATCCACCCCTGGTCGACCGCGCGTGACCTGTACTTCACGATGTCGGCGTGGGACAGCTACAACGTGTACCTGATGCACGCGCGGCTGAATCCGCCGCGCTGATCAGCGCGCGAGCACGAACCGTAGGCGCTCGCCGGGCCGTGCCTGGGCCACCCGGTCCACATCGGCGTCGAGCACCACGGCGATCACCGGATAGCCACCGGTGATCGGGTGATCGGCGAGGAAGACGACCGGCTGACCGCTCGGCGGCACCTGGACCGAGCCGAGCGCGACCCCCTCCGCGGGTAACTCGCGAGTGATCGCGCGGCCCAGCGGCGGGCCGTCGGCGCGATCCAGGCGCGCGCCGATCCGGTCGGTGTCGGTGGAGACCACCCAGGAACCGCGGAACAGCTCGCCGGGATCGGTGAACCACTCCGCGCGCGGGCCGGGCAGGGCACGCACGGTCAGCACTTCCGGAGGCACCGGGACCGGCGCGAACTCGACGGTCGGCAGGGTGCGCGGCGGCGGTCCGACCGGAAGTTGCGTACCTGTCCGCAGCGGTTCGGGGCCGATGCCCGACAGGGTGTCGCGGCTGCGCGAACCGAGCACCTTGGGCACGTCGATGCCGCCGCGCACGGCCACATAGCTGCGCAGACCCGACAGGGCCAGGCCGAGCCGCAGCACCTGCCCCTCCGCGAGTTCGAGCACGCTGGCATGGCCGACCGGGGTGCCGTCGACGGTGGCCGGGGCCGGGGCGCCGGTGACCGCGACGGTGAGATGGGCGTCGGCGCGCAGGGCGAGTCCACCGAGCAGCACCTCGATGGCGGCCAGCTCCTCCGGATTGCCGACCAGCCGGTTCGCCAGGCGCAGTGAGGCGCGATCGGCGGCCCCCGCCTGACCCACCCCGGAATCGAACCAGCCGGGTCGCCCCAGGTCCTGGACCGTCGCGAGCGGCCCCACCCGCTCGATGAAGATCAGCACGCGATCACTCCCCGATTCGCTGTCGAGGCGGCGCATCGTTGAGCAGCCTGGTGTTATGCCTTGTCCCCGTCGGCCGCCGTATCGACGAACCGTACCGCCGTTCCCGCCCGTACCAGCGCGGGCGGATCGCGGTCGACCACCCACATCCGCAGATCGGTATTGCCGATCAACTGCCACCCGCCCGGCGTGCCCCGCGGATACACCGCCGAATAGCCGCCCGCCAGCGCCACCGCGCCGGGCGGGATCGCGGTGCGGGCCTGAGCCCGGCGCGGCACGGACAACCGGCCGTCGGGCGAGGTCAGATAACCGAAGCCGGGCGCGAAACCGACGAACGCGCACCGCCAGACGGTTCCGGTGTGCGCCGCGATCACCTCGGGTACCGAGAGCCCGAGCAGGTCGGCGACCTCGGGCAGATCGGCCCCGTCGTAGCGGACCGGAATCTCCACGACGTCGTCGGGAAACTCGCTGTCGGGCAGTGTTCCACGGGAAACATCGGGCGAATCCGGCTGTGGCGGTTCTTGATCCAGGCGGTCCAGCAGAGCGACCAGCTCGCGCCGCACCTGGACGCCGTAACTCACCGAATGCATGGTCACCAGAACGGTTTCCGCGGCGGGCAGCACATCCTGGACGCCCGCGATGGCGTGCACGCGCAGGGCCGAGGCGAGGCGCTGCACCGGGCGTGGATCGTCGAGGGTGATGAGCATCGCGCGGTCGCCCGCGGGCCGGATGCGCGCGTTCCAGTCGTTCGTCGAGTCCCTCGTTGCCTCGTCCATCCTGCCTCCCACCCTCAGCCGAACGGCTCCACCGGTATTCCGGCGTCGTCGAGCGCCCGTCGAATCCGGCGGGCCATCTCCACAGCGGCGGGGGAATCGCCGTGTACGCACACACTCGCCACGGACACGGCGACCGTACCGGGACCGTCTACGGTACGCGCGGTGCCCGACAGCGCAAGAGAAACCGCCTGCGCCACGGCGTCGTCGGGCGACAGCACCGCCCCGGCAACTCCGCGCGACGCCAGCGTGCCCGTCGCGGTATAGGCGCGATCGGCGAAACCCTCGCCGACGAAACGCACACCCACCCGGTCGGCCGCCCGTTCCAGCTCGGTGCCCGCCGGGCCGAGCAGCGCGAGCCCGGTGTCGGCCTCGGCCACCGCCGCCAGCACGGCGTCGGCGAGCAGCCGGTCCCGCGCGGCGGCGTGGTACAGCGCGCCGTGCGGCTTCACATAGTGCACCCGGTCGCCGGCCGCGCGGGCGAAGGCCGCCAGCCCGCCGATCTGGTACAGCACCTCGTCGCGCAGGTCGGCCGGGGCGATGGCGATATCGCGGCGGCCGAAGCCGACCAGGTCGCGATAGCCGACGTGGGCGCCGATCCGCACGCCCTTGGCGACCGCGAGTTCGCAGGTCCGCCGCATGGTGGAGGGGTCGCCGGCGTGGAAACCGCAGGCGATGTTGGCGCTGGTGACGATGTCGAACATCGCGGCGTCGTCGCCCATCCGCCACGGGCCGAAGCCCTCGCCCAGGTCACTGTTCAGGTCCAGCGGCATGTCTTCGAGCATGAACGATTCCGTTCGCGCCGTCGTCACCGGGGCGCGGTTGCGCGGCCCCCGGTTGTGACGCGACCCCAACACGCCGCCGACCATGGCCGCCGCGCCCGCGGCCAAGTACGCTCGGACCATCATGGCCACGTATTTCGATCCGAAGTCCTGGTCACTGTCGGGCGCTGTCGATCTCGGCAAACGCCTGCTCGACCCGTCATGGATCGATCAGTGGCTCGGCTTCACCACCTCCTGGGCCGATCCCGTCGCCGACCTCGGCTCCGGCACCGTGACCGCGCTGATGCCCGACGTGTTGATGACCGTGCTCAGCGAGGGCATCCTCAGCCGATTCGGCGGCCAGGAAGTCAGCGCCACCCTGCTCGGGCACGACCTCACCGCCACTCTGGACGTGTTCAAGGTGCGCAGGCGGGGCGCGCATTTCCAGAGCAAGACGGTGCTGTCGGACCTGGTCTGGGACTCGCATCCGTTCGACGCCGTCACCGTCATCGCGCACGGGGTCCGGCTGATTCCCGGCGTGCCGACCAAGATCCGGGTCCAGCAGCTCGACATCGAGGGCACCATCGGCATCGGCGCCCTGGTCGAGTGGGTGGACGCCCAGAATCTCGACTGGCGGGTCCACCTGGACAACCGCGGCCGCATCGTCGCCACCCACCGCACCCGCAAGATGCGCGCCCTGGTCGACGCGCAGGTCTACGACAACCTGCTCACCATCGACATCCGCAAGGCCACCTGGCACGGCATCCGGCTGCCCAAGCGCGCGGTGCCCGCCCCCGCGCTGCTGCTCGACGACCTGCCCAACCGGGCGAGCATCACCTACGCGCACCGTCGCGGCGACAAGGTCCGTTTCCGGATCGAACTGCCCGAGACCACCGGTTCGTTCGACCTGGCACAGATCCGCGCGGCCATCGTCGCCGGGACGACGCTGATCGTGTTCTGATCAGGCGTTCTCGGCGGCCCACCACTCCAGCAGCGCGGCCTCGGCTTCCTCGCGGGTCATCGGGCCCCGGTCCAGCCGCAGGTCCTTGAGGTACTTCCACGCCTTGCCGACCTGCGGTCCCGGCGACAGGCCGAGCAGCTCCATGATGGAGTTGCCGTCCAGGTCCGGCCGCACCCGCGCCAGATCCTCCTGCTCCCTGAGCGTGGCGATGCGCTCCTCGAGCTCGTCGTAGGTGGCGCGCAGGGCGGCGGCGCGACGCTTGTTGCGGGTGGTGCAGTCGGCGCGGACCAGCTTGTGTAGGCGATCGAGCAGGTCGTCGGCGTCGGTGACGTAGCGACGCACCGCCGAGTCGGTCCACTGGCCCTTGCCGTACCCGTGGAAGCGCAGGTGCAGGAACACCAGCCGCGCGACCTCTTCGGTGAACACCTTCGGATACTTCAGGGCGCGCAGGCGCTTGCGCACCATCTTCGCGCCGACCACCTCGTGGTGGTGGAAGCTCACGCCGCCGCCCGGCTCGTTGCGCTTGGTGTCGGGCTTGCCGATGTCGTGCAGTAGCGCGGCCCAGCGCAGCACCAGGTCGGGGTCGCCCTCCTCCTGGTCGATCGCCTGGGAGAGCACGGTCAGCGAGTGCTGGTAGACGTCCTTGTGCTGGTGGTGCTCGTCGATCTCGAGCTTCATCGCGGGCACCTCGGGCAGCACGCGCTGGGCCAGGCCGGTGTCGCACATGAGGTTGATGCCGTCGATCGGATGCGCGGCGCCGATCAGCTTGTCGAGTTCGGTGCGCACCCGCTCCGCGGTGATCCGGTCGATCTGCTCCGCCATCTCCACGATCGCGGCCCGCACCCGCGGCGCCACGTCGAAACCGAGCTGGGCGACGAAACGGGCGGCGCGCAGCATCCGCAGCGGGTCGTCATCGAACGAATCCTGCGGCGCGGCAGGGGTATCGAGCACGCCGTCGAGCAGGGCGTCGAGACCGTCGAGCGGGTCGACGAATTCGAGCGAGCCGTCGGCGGCGATCTTCACCGCCATCGCGTTGACCGTGAAATCGCGACGGACCAGGTCGCCCTCGAGGGTGTCGCCGAAGGTGACCTCGGGGTTGCGCGAGACCCGGTCGTAGGTGTCGGCGCGGAAGGTGGTGATCTCGAGCTGCTGATCGTCCTTGGCCGCGCTCACGGTGCCGAAGGCCAGGCCGCCGGTGTCCCACAGGTGGTCGGCCCAACCGCGCATCAGTTCCTGCACGACCTCGGGACGCGCGTCGGTGGTGAAGTCCAGGTCGTTGCCCAGCCGACCGAGCACGGCGTCGCGGACACTGCCGCCGACGAGATAGAGGGAATGCCCACGCTCGGCGAACATCTCGCCCAGCGGTGTCAGCACATCCGATAGCTGCCCCAGTGTCACCGCCGCCGCGGCCAGCAGCCGCGCACGCCGATCGGCCACAGCATCAGGGACAACGTTCGGAGAGACCACGAAGAGGCAGCTTACCGACGACGTCGAATCGATTCCCGAGCCCGACCCGGCGGACCATCCGTTGGTCGCCACCCATTGCTGTTCTGGATGACGCGAGCACATGGGTAACTCCGCAGCCGCCGTCCAGTCGTCACGTACCCATCGCGGGACCGACTGCCAGCGGCCGTGCTACCGGGAGAGACGCTGAATTCCCGGGGAGGCGGGCGAGCGGGGCGGGCCAGCTAAGCTGGCGGGGTGTCTCCTCCGGCCGATCGCGCGAACAGTCGACGCCGCCAGCCGCGGCGGCGCGGTTCGGCGAGCAATGCCGGCAAGCCGCGGATGCGCACGGTCCGCGAGACCTCCGCGGGCGGCCTGGTCGTCGACGGTCTCGACGGCCCACGTGAGCACCGCTCCGCCGCGCTGATCGGGCGCACCGATCGCCGGGGCAGGCTGCTGTGGTCGCTGCCCAAAGGGCATATCGAAGCCGGCGAGACCTCCGAGCAGACCGCCATCCGCGAGGTCGCCGAGGAAACCGGGATCAACGGTGAAGTCGTCGCCGAACTGGGCAGTATCGATTACTGGTTCGTGACCGAGGGCAGGCGGGTACACAAGACCGTGCACCATTTCCTGCTGCGCTCGCTCGGCGGTGAACTGTCCGACGCCGACGTCGAAGTCACCCAGGTTGCGTGGGTTCCGTTGAGCGAGTTGGATTCCCGATTGGCCTACGCCGACGAACGGCGGCTGGCCGAAGTGGCGAATCGAATGATCGACCGGATGGAGACCGGCAAGCGATGACGGGTGGACTGTTCCGGCTGATCACGGCGGTCCTGACCATCTTGGGTTCGGTGACGCTTCTGCCTTCGGTCGCGCACGCGCAGCCGAACGGGTCGGGCGCGAACACACCGAAGTTCCTCAAGCTGACGCTGGACGCCGTCGCGCCGGGCACGGTCACGACGAGCAGCGATCCGATGCTGACGGTGTCGGGCACGGTCACCAATATCGGCGACCGCGTCGTCGACGACGTGAGCGTGCGGATCCAGCGGGCCGCGCCGGTGCAGTCCCCGAGCGGACTGCGCAGTTCGCTGCGGCTCGATCAGGTGAACTACGAGGTCACCGGGCCGTTCCAGGATGTGGCGGAACGACTGAGTCCCGGTCAGCGCAAGCAGTTCTCGGTGCGCATCGCGTTGCGCGCCGGGGGCGAGGGCGCCTCGCTGGGGCTGACCGACCCCGGGGTGTATCCGCTGCTGCTCAATGTCAACGGCGAACCCGCCTACGGCACCCAGGCCCGGCTCGACGACGCCCGCTTCCTGCTGCCGGTGCTCGGTTTGCCCGGCGCCGGTGGCGACGCGACCGGCGCGGCGAGTGAGCCGGTGCCCGCGCCCGCGGACGCGACGCCGGTGGCCACCACGCTGATCTGGCCGCTGGCCGACCGGCCGCGCATGGTCGCGGGCAAACCGGGCTCGGTCAACGGGCAGCCGGAACTGCTCGACGACGAGCTGGCCGTCTCCGTCGGCAAGGGCGGGCGGCTCGAGCAACTGGTCGCCGCGCTGGAATCGGTCGCGCCGGGTCCCGGCCGCGAGCGCGGCGTGGCGAGTTCGGTGTGCATCGCCATCGACCCCGACCTGGTCTCCACGGTGCAGACGATGACGCGCGGCTACCGCGTGCTGGCCAGCCCGTCCGACCCCAGCGGCGCGACCAGGGAGGGGACCGGGGCGGCGAGCGCGCAGGCCTGGCTCGACCGGCTGCGTGCCCTGGCCGGGTCCATGTGCACCGTCGCCCTGCCGTTCGCGCAGGTCGACGTGTCGGCGCTGGCCGCGGTGAACGATCCCGGCCTGTCCGCGCGCGCGCTGACCGCGCCCGCCGACGTGGTCGACGCGATCCTGGGCACCCGTTCGCTGCGCGGGGTCAGCCTGCCCGACTCCGGCAGCATCGACGACCCGGCCGGGCAGCTGCTGCGCGACCACGGCTACGGGACGACGGTGCTGGCGAGCACGGCGGTCTCGACCGACGGCGCGAGCAGCGATACCGAGAACGCGCTGACCTCCGCGCCGGTGACGTTGGAGCCGGGCGTCGTCGTGGGCGGGGAGCAGGCGGCGCCGGATGTCGTCCGCGTGCCGACCGTGAGCGTCGAACCGCCCGCGGGCGCGCCGGCGGGCACCGACCCCGCGCTGCGCGTGACCACCTTCGACATCTGGTCGGCGACCGCGCTCGCCGCCGTCGGCTCGAACCCGCCGACGCCGTCGTTCACCCCGTCGAAAGTGCGCTTCGACGTCACCAACGACTCGCGCGCCGCGCGGTTGCAGGACGCGCTCGGCGCGATCGCCTGGTCCGCGCTCAACCCGTCGCCGGAGCGGCCGCGCTCGCAGCTGCTGATGCCGCCGCAGCAGTGGGGCGCCAATCGGGAAGAGGGCATCGCGCTGCTCAAGCAGGTCGAATTGCTGACCCGCAACAACCTCGCCAGCCCGCGCGGATTCGCCGAACTCGTCGCCCAGGCGCCCGATCCGCGCCCGTACGCGCTGGAATACCTGCCGCGTGCGGCCCAGGACGCGGCGCCGGAGCGGTTCGTGCCACCGGTCCGCGACCAGGGCGCCCGGATCACCGAACTGATGCGCGCGCTGGTCGAGCTGCCGGAATCGGAGCTCACCCCGCACGCCTTCCTGACCCCGGCCCGCGAAGACCTGCTGCGCGCGCTCAGCCTGTCCGACCGCAGGGCCGACGACGACACGCTCGCCGATCTGCACGCCCAGCGTCGCATCGATCAGGTCACCAAGGAACTCGACACCATGTTCTCGTCGGTGTCGGTGTTGCCGCCGGGTGGGGTGTACACGCTGGCCTCCGAGCAGAGCCCGCTGCTGCTGGTCGCCCGCAACGAACTACCGGTCGCCATCCGGGTGCAATTCCGGATCGAGGCGCCCGCCGAGACGAACATCACCGATATCGGCGAACAGCTGCTTCCGCCCTCCGGTACCAGGTCGTTCCAGATTCCGACCGAGGTGAGCGACAGCCGTAAGCTGGTGATTCCGATTTCCCTTACCACGCCGGACGGCGTAGCGCTAGGGGAGCCGACCTCGGTCTCGGTCCGCTCGAACGCCTACGGACAGGCCTTGGCCATAATTACGGCATGTGCCGGAATATTGCTGTTGCTGTTGGCCGGGCGCCGGCTCCTGCGCCGGTTCCGTGGGCAGCCCGACCCCGCCGACGAGGGGTTCGAACGGCAGTGAACGCCCACGCCTGAGACGCGGGCGGGGGACCATGGCAGACAAGGACGACAGTGGCACGGGTGAGCGAAACGCTCATCGGACCGGCGGGATTCGCGGGTTGCGCCGGGTACAGGAGGCATGATGGGCGACGATGATTCCGCTCATCGGCACGACCACGACGATCGCCGCGACGGACCGGCACGCCCGGCCCCGGTCGCGCCGTGGGAGCGTGGCATGACCGGCGGGGAGCACGAGGGGAACATCGCCGCGCCGCGTCCGGGGGCGCCGGAGGGTCGGTCGTATCGGCCCGTCGATCCCGGTGTCGACCAGCCGGGTGGGCCACGTCCGCCGATGCCGGGTCAGCCCGGCTATCGCCCCGCCGACCAGCCGCCGCCCGGGTATCGGCCCGACAATCGTGCGCCGGATCCGTCGCGCGCGGCGTACGGCGAGCGGCCCGACGGTCCGCAGCATCCTGGTGTTCCGCGCGTGCAGTTGCCGGGGCAGCCCGGCGAGATCGCGCCGCGGCCCGGGACCGCAGGTCGTCCGGGGGTTCCGCCGCAGCGGCCCGGTCAGCCGCCCTATCCGGCTGCCGGTCAGTCGGGGGAGTTCCCGCTGCAACCACGACCGGGCCAACCGGCACGTGGTCAGTCCGGTGACCCGCTGCGGCCGGGTCAGCCGCCACGTCCCGTGGTCGGTCCCGGTGGTCAGTCGGGGGAGATCCCCCGGCAGCAGCGACCGGATCAGCCGCCGCGCGGGCGCTCGGGAGACTTCCCGCCGGAGCAACGTCCTGGCCAACCAGGACCTCGCGGCGACGAGCTCCGTCCGCAACGCCCCGGACCGGGTTCCGGCGAGTTCCCGCAGCAGCGGCCGGGCCAGCCGCCGCGTCCCGTGGCCGGTCCCGGTGGTCAGTCGGGGGAATTTCCCCGGCAGCAGCGGCCGGGTCAGCCGCCGCGCGGGCGCTCGGGAGACTTCCCGCCTGCGCATCCCGGTGCCGACGAATTCCCGGGACAGCGCCTGCTGCCCGGCTCGGGTGGTTTCCCGCCGGAGCAGCGGCCGGGCCACCCCGGACCCGGTGCGCGCGCCGACGAGCTCCGTCCACAACGCCCCGGACCGAGTTCCGGCGAGTTCCCGCAGGAGCGACCGGGCCACCCGCCGCGTCCCGTGGCCGGTCCCGGTGGCCAGTCGGGTGAGATTCCCCGGCAGCAGCGGCCGGGCCACGCGCCGCGTCCGGCGTCGGGCGCCGAGGAGTTCCCCTCGCAGCACCCCGGTAGCCGTGCGGGTGACTTCCCGGCCGAGCAGCGTCCGGGCGCGCGCCC
>NZ_JBCGFB010000061.1:0-20464 GCF_038752175.1 Nocardia sp. No.11
AGGCACTCGCCACGCCGGCGCAGGCCGCCGCCTTCCCCGGCAGCGACGCCGAGCGCCGCTTCGCCGAGCAGCGCAAGGCCGGTCAGCTGCAGGGCTCGCCGGACACGGTGCGCGAACAGGCGGCCGCGCTGCTTTCCGCCACCGCGCCCGACGAGCTGATGCTCAACACCCTCGTCTACGACATCGACGCCAGGATCCGCTCGCTCGAGCTCAGCAGCAAGGCGATCAACGGCTGAGCCGGACCCGGCTCACAGCAGCCGGAATCCCCGGGTCTGCAACGACTCCCGCAGGCGGTGGCGGCCGTTGAGCGAGGCCACCGAGGCGAGCCTGGCCAGCACCCGCTCGGTCCAGGAAAACGGCAGACCCTGGTCGGCGTAGATCTCGCCGATCCGCTCCTCGTAGGTGTCGATCGGGGCGCGCTGACCGGCCAGGTCGTAGGTCTCCTGGTGCAGGACGGCGGCCTGCGGCAGGCGCGGCTTCACCCGGGTTCCCTCGGCCGGGTCGGGATGGCCGACGACCAGGCCGAAGACCGCGAACACGTGGTCGGGCAGCCCCAGCTCGGCGGCCACCCGCTCCGGATCGTTGCGCAGCGCGCCGATGTAGACGGTGCCCAGGCCCAGGGATTCGGCGGCGACCACCGCGTTCTGCGCCGCCAGTGCCGCGTCGATAAAACCGACATAGCTGGATTCGAGGTAGTCGGCGCCGTCGAGCGGCACGCCGCGATCGTCGGCGAGCTGGCGCAGACGGGCGAAGTCGGCCGTCCACACCAGCAGTACCGGAGCCTGCACGATGTGCTCCTGCCCACCGGCGACCTCGGCGAGACGGGCCTTGCGCGCCGGATCGCGCACCTCGACAACGCTCCACACCTGCAGATTCGACGACGTCGCCGCGGACTGCGCGGCCGAGACCAGCAGCCGGATCGTCGCGGGCGGCACCGGATCGGGCAGGTAGCGGCGCACCGACTTGTGGCTGTGCAGCACCTCCAGCACCGGGTTCCACTGCGCGGGAACCTCGGTCGCCGGATCGGCGTAACGCTGCTGCACGAGGTGGACGGGGCTGGGGGCGGTCTGCGTCATCTCGCCATCGTCGCCGCACGGGCCGCGCACGTCTGCGGTAACCCTCAGCGTGAACCGAACGACGACCCCGGCACGGCCGATCGATACAGTGGTGCGGGGGAACCCACCGACGGGTGGGACGAGGGAGTGCGTCATGGGCAAGGTGTTCGATCGGATCGACGACAGACTACGAACCTTCATCGGCGAGCAGCCGATGTTCTTCGTCGGTACCGCGCCCTCGGCCGGCGGCCACGTCAACGTCTCCCCCAAGGGCTACCGCGACACCTTCGCGGTCCTCGACGATCACACCGTCGCCTATCTCGATCTGTTCGGCAGCGGCTCCGAAACCATCGCCCATCTGCGCGACAACGGCCGGATCACCGTGATGTTCTGTTCGTTCACCCGCACCGCCCGCATCCTGCGGCTGTTCGGCACCGGCCGCGTGGTGCGGCCCGACTCGGCCGAATTCGCCACGCTGCGTGATCATTTCGGCACCGACCACCCCGGTATCCGGGCGGTGGTCGTGGTGTCGGTGGAGCGGATCGCCGACTCGTGCGGCTGGTCGGTGCCTTATCTCGACATCGTCGAGGAACGCTCGATCCTCGACGAGGCGCACACCCGCCGCACCGACGCCGATTTCGCCCGCCGCATCGCCGGCGACAACGCCACCAGCATCGACGGCCTGCCGGCGCTGGAACCGGATCATCCACTGCCGTCCCAGCTCACGCGCGAACCCACGCCACCCGCCGTGGACGGCTAAAGTGCGGCGGTGAACACCGGATCCGCCAGCTCGCTGCTCGATCGTCTCCTCGCCACCCAACCCGCGCCCGCCTGGTGGCTGGTGCTCGCCACCGCCGCCGTCGCGCTCTTCCTGGTCGGTTACCGGCCGCTGTGGCGGCTCACCAGGGCCGCGGTCACCGTGGCGCACGAGGGCGGCCACGCGCTGGTCGCCCTGCTCACCGGGCGCAGGCTGCACGCGATCACCCTGCACACCGACACCTCGGGCCTGACCGTGTCCAGCGGCAAGCCGACCGGTCCCGGCATGATCCTCACCGCCGCCGCGGGCTATCCGGCGCCCGCGCTGCTCGGGCTGGGGTACGCGGCGCTGCTCGGGTCGGGCCGGGTGACGCTGATGCTGTGGGCGACGCTGCTGATGCTGGCCGCCGTGCTGATCAAGGTCCGCAACATCTATGGGCTGCTGACCGTGGCCGTGCTCGGCGCGCTGGTGTTCGGGGTGTCCTGGTTCGGAACCGACCAGATGCAGGCCGCGTTCGCCTATCTCGCCGCGTGGTTCCTGCTGGCCGCCGCGGTCCGCCCGGTGATCGAACTGCAGCGCAGCCGCCGCAGGCAGCCCGGTCACACCGCCTCCGACGCCGACCAGCTGGCCCGGCTCACCCATCTGCCCGCGCTGCTGTGGGTGGGGATCTTCGCGGTGCTGTGCCTGGCCGCGCTGGTGGTCGGCGGTGCACTGCTGCTGGCGCCGGTCCAGCAGCTGCACCCGCTGCTTCAGCGGTGAGCGGCGCGCCAGGCCTCGACGGCCTCGGTGACGAGGACGGTCGGCGGCTCGAGCGCGTTGAGGGTGATCCCCGCTTCGTCGGGCTGTAGTGGTTCCAGCGTGGCCAGCTGGGAATCGAGCAGCGCCGTCGGCATGAAATGGCCGAGCCTGCCGGTCATCCGGCGCAGCAGTTCCTCGCGGCCCGCGGCCAGGTGCACGAAGTAGGTGTTCGGGGCGCCGCGGCGGAGTCGGTCACGGTAGGTGCGCCGCAGAGCCGAGCACGCGGCGACACCGCCGGATTCCTGATGCTCACCGAGCCAGCCCGCGACGATGTCGAGCCAGGGCGCGCGGTCCTCGTCGGTCAGCGGGATCCCCGCCGCCATCTTCTCGATGTTCTCGATGGGATGGAAGTCGTCGCCCTCGGCGTAGGGCACCCCGAGCCGTTCGGCGGCGAGCGCGCCGACGGTCGTCTTCCCGCATCCGGACACGCCCATCACCACGATGACGGGTTGCACCACACCGACCTCCTCGTCCGAGCCACTGCCCTACAGGCTCACACACCCCGCCGCGACCGGGTTCGGGAAACGCCGGACCCGGCGGTCGATCCGTGCGTCGTTTCAGGGAATCGGGCGGTCGGTGGGCAGGTTGACGAAGCTCGGCGCGGCCGGATCCAGACGCAGGTGCTGGGGTTCCATGCCGCTCGCGTTCAGCATCGGCCGGAACGGCAGCGCTTTGGGCGCGTTGCCCGCGTAGACATCGATGCGCAGCCGATGCCCCGGCGCCAGGACCGCCTGCGTCGGGATGACGGCGACGTCGAGGTCGGTGGGCGCGCCGGGCACCACGGGCAGCAGATCGTCGACGGTGAGCGGATTGAACGGCGCGGTGAGGTCGCCGTTGACCGAACGGGCACTGCGCCGTTCGTCGATCGCGCGCATCGATGTGGTGAGCTGACCGGTGGTCAGCACCGTCGAGGTGCCGTCGGGCGATACGTCGTTGACGGTGACATTCCAGAAGCCGTCGGTCGTGTCGTGCACGGTGTTGAGCCGCACATTGATCGGACCGGAGATCACCGTCTGCTCGGTGAGCGGGGCGCTGGTGAAGGTGAGCCCGTTGCGTTCGGCGATCCGGGAGTCCTTCGCGCAGGTGTCCAGCGCGGCGGCCATCCCGGCCGAGCCCTGCGCCGCGTCGCGCGAGCAGATCGTGCTCAGACCGGGTGCGACGGTGAGGTTTTCGGTCGTCGTCGGCCCGGTGGCACTCAACGATCCGTCGTGGAGGCTGTCCTCGGTACTGCCGCTGGGCGCGGCCGAGAGATAGACGCGACGATGGGTGACACCGGGCATCGGGAACTCCGGCAGCGTGATCCAGCTACCGCCCTGCTGCTTGACCGTGACCGGCCCGAAGGTGTCCACGCCGCTGTCGATGTCCTTGAGCCACTTGTCGAACCAGGCCCGCTGCAGTACGTCCAGACGCGGCGGTGCGCCCGGAACACCGGTCCCCGCACCGGGATTGGCGTGATAGGTGTCGCCGACGACGAGCTGTTTGCGCCCGACGGGCAGCGGGATCTGCTCGTAGAGTTTGGTCGCGCTGTTGGCGAAGATGTCGTGCCAGCCGCCGTAGACGAAGGTCGGCACGGTGACCTGCTCGGGATGCCCCATGATCGCCTCGCGGAACGCGGAGGTGTCGTCGAGGGCGCCGTCGAGCGCGGGCGGCATATTCGACAGCGAGGGGGTGAGCAGGGACTGGGCGAGCAGGTCGAAATTGGTGGTCGGGTCGGCGAGGCGATCGTGGAACCAGGTCCAGTCGAAGGTGCCGTCGGCCATCGAGGCGACATCGGGTACGAGTTTGAGCTGGTTGACCGAGTTCAGCCACAGCGGCAGGAAGGTGGTGCCGACGCCGCCGCCGGGGGCGACCACGTCGCGCATCAGGTCGCTGCCCGGTTCCACAGGGAAGATCGCCTGCAGCGCGGCGGGGGCGTTCTCGGCCGCGCGCAGCTGATTGATGCCGGAATAGGAGCCGCCGCTCATCCCGATCCGCCCGTTCGACCACGGCTGGCGGGCCGCCCAGTCGATCACCTCGCGGGTGTCGAGCTGTTCGCGGGCGCCGAGGGTGTCCCATTTGCCTTGCGACAGGCCGGTTCCGCGCACGTCGGCGACGACGACGGTGTACCCGCTGCCGATGAGCTTGCGGTCGACGCCGAGCATGGTCTGGATCATGCCGCCGTCGAGTGCCTGCATCAGATCGCCGAACCCGCTGATCGGCGTGGCCGACAGGTTCAGCCTGCGCACGATGTCGACCGCCGTGGCCTGCAGGCCCGGGATGGCGGCGGCGGATTCGATCAGGCCGGTCATCAGTTTCGAGTAGGGCGTGAGGCTGACGATCGTCGGCAGCGGCTGCTGCTCGATCTCACCCGCGGCGTTCGCCGGCCGGTAGACGTCGGCTTTGAGCACGACGCCGTCGCTCATGGTGATCCGCACGCCGCGCTCCACTCGCACCTCGGGATAGGCGCCCGGCCCGTCGTGCAGGGCCGTCCACCGGGCCGCGGGCGGTTCGGCCGGGTCACCCGCCGCCGGTCCGCCGCCGCATCCGAGCACGAGCATCACCGCGAGGATCGTCACGAGCATCCGGACGAACCCACGTTCGGAACCTCTCACTGCCATTGCGTCGCTCCCCGACCGGTTCGTTCGTCTCCACTGTTGACCTAGCCACCACACGATCGAGCGCGGAAACTGTAACAGGGGTAACGACCTGGCGAGCCGAGCGTCGGCCCGCTCGGACTGTCGCAGTGAATACCCGTTGTTCCAGTTCAGCGCGCTGTGCGGGTCGCACGACTGTCGGAGGCTGATGGTTGACTGGCACCCGCCGGCGCGGTTCCGGCCGGCTTCCATCCATCACCGAGGAAGGACGTTCGACAATGCCGACACGTGACGAAGCTTGGCCGCAGGGCACGCCCTGCTGGATCGACTGTCAGGTCGACGACACCACCGCCGCCCGTGACTTCTACAGTGCCCTGTTCGGCTGGGACATCCAGGACGGGCCCGCCGATGCGGGCGGTTACCTGATGGCGACACTGGACGGCAGGCCCGCCGCCGGCATCGGCCCGAAGCCCGACGGCATGCCGATGCCCTCGGCCTGGACCACCTACTTCGCGGCCGAGCGCGCCGACGAGATCGCCGAGAAGGTGAGCAAGGCGGGCGGCCAGGTGTTCATGCCCCCGTTCGACGTGCTCGACGTGGGCCGCATGTTCATCGGCGCCGATCCGACCGGCGGGGTGTTCGGTGTCTGGGAGGCGAAGGCGCACACCGGCGCCGGCGTCTACAACCAGCACGGCGCCTACTGCTGGAACGAACTGCACACCGGCGGCTACGACCGGGCCCACGACTTCTACAACGCCGTCTTCGGCTGGCACTACACCGAGATCGGCGACGGCGAGAACTTCGTCTACTCCACCTTCGCGCTGCCCGGCCAGACCCACACCATCGGCGGGATGATGGACGCGTCCGCGCTTGGCACGCCGACCTACTGGCTCACCTGGATCCAGGTCGACGGCGCCGACGCCGCGCTGGCCAAGGCCACCGAACTGGGCGCCTCGGTGATCATGGGCCCCGACGACAGCCCGTTCGGGCGGATGGGCATCCTGCAGGCGCCCCAGGGCGAGGTGTTCGGCGTCATCGATCCGGCCGAGGCCGTGGGCGAGGTCCCCACCGGCGCCTGACGGCGAATCCGCACTGCCGTTCGCTTGCGCATAGTCCCCTATCGGCGAACGATGAGCTGTGCGGTGGCTGCCGTCGCGGGCCGAGCGCGTGGACGCGCCCTGGTGGACACGACTCCTCGGCCACCTTCGACAACACAGGAGCCGATGATGTCCGCCCTGACCCGCAAGAATTTCGACGCACCCGAGGAAACCCGGCCCTTCGAGCAGGACAAAGGCCGGCTCGATCTCGTGAATCTCGACAGCGGACCGGTGGGCCGCGCCGTGTTCGAACCGGGCTGGCGGTGGTCACTACACGTCAAACCGATCGCCGGGACCGACAGTTGCCAGGCGCCGCACATGGGCTACTGCCTGTCCGGGCGCATGGTGGTGGTGATGGACGACGGCGAACAGCAGGAGTTCGGGCCGGGCGACCTGATGCTGGTGCCGCCCGGCCACGACGCCTGGGTGGTCGGTGACGAAGCCTGCGTGATGCTCGATTGGCAGGGCGTCGCCGACTACGCCAAGCGGTAGCGGCTAGGGCGTCACGATGGCGAAGTTCGGGTCCGGCTTGTCGATCAGGCCGGGCAGCTTCGTCAGCGCGGTGACATCGCCCTCGACGACGATGTCACCGCTGAGCACTGCCTTCTTCAGATCGCCGCCGCCGGCCAGGCTGCGGATCAGCACGGGCCGTGTCAGGGTGAGGGTGGCCTCCGGCGCGGGCAGCTCGTCGCCGGGGAACCGGTCGTAGTGCACGAGCACGCCGTTGCGCAATTCCACGCGGTGGATCCGGTTGCCCTCGTCGCTGATCCGCCAGTCGCTGGTGAGCTTCACGTCCCAAGCCTTGGGCCCGTCGATGCGCAGGGCCATCGCGTCGAACACCTGCTCCACGCTCAGTGCCGCCGCCAGCGCCGCCGAGTTCGCCGCGGTCGGGGTGCCGAAGGCGCCGTGGCGTAGTTCATGGGCACCGCTGAGGTAGAAGTTGCGCCAGGTGGCGTTCTCCGCGCCGTAGGCGAGCTGTTCGAAAGCACTCGCCTGCAACGCTTTCGCGGTGTCGTTGCCCGGCTCGGCGAAGATCGCGTAGTTCAGCAACTGCACCGCCCAGCGGAAGTCGGCGGCGTCGTAGGCCCGCTGCGCCTGCTGCAACACCGCGGCGATCCCGCCCATCGCCTCGACGTGGCGGCGGGCGTTGTCCACCGGCGGATGCTCCCAGAGGTGGGCGGGGTTGCCGTCGAACCAGCCCATGTAGCGCTGATAGACGGCTTTGACATTGTGGCTGATCGAGCCGTAGTAGCCGTGCGTGGACCAGGTGGCGGTGAGCGCGGGCGGCATCGTCATCATCTCGGCGATCTCGGCGCCGACGTAGCCCTTGTTCAGCAACCGCAGCGTCTGGTCGTTGAGGTAGGCGTAGAGATCGCGTTGCAGCGACAGGAACTCGACGATCCGGTCGGTGCCCCAGATCGGCCAGTGATGAGAGGAGAACACCAGCTCGGCCCGGCGACCGTACCGGTTGATCGACTCCGTCAGGTATTTCGCCCAGACGTGGGGGTCGCGGACCAGCGCGCCGCGCAGGGTGACGATGTTGTGCATGGTGTGCGTGGCGTTCTCGGCCATGCACAGGATGCGACGGTCGGGGAAGTAGATGTTCATCTCCGCCGGCGCCTCGGTGCCCGGCGTGAGCTGGAAGACCATCCGCACGCCGTCGACCGTCTCGACCTGGTCGGTGCGGGTGATGTCGAGCGTGGGCGGGATCAGGCTGACCGTGCCGGTCGAAGTGGTCTGCCCGAGACCCGAGCCGACCTGGCCTTTCGGCCCGCGCGGCAGCGCGGCGCCGTACATGTAGGCGGCGCGGCGGGCCATCGCGGTGCCGGTGTAGATGTTCTCGGCGACCGCGTGTTCCAGGAAGCCGACAGGCGCGAGCACCGGGCAGCGGCCCGCCGCGACATCCTGCGGGGCGAGGACCCCGTAGCTGCCGCCGAAGTGGTCGACATGGGAGTGCGAGTAGATCAGACCGGTCACCGGCCGGTCACCCCGATGCTCGCGATACAGCGCCAGCCCCGCGGCCGCGGTTTCGGCGGACACGAGCGGGTCGATGACGACGACCCCGGTGTCGCCCTCGATCAGCGTCATGTTCGATAGGTCGAAGCCGCGGATCTGATAGAAGCCGGGCGCGATCTCGTAGAGTCCCTGTTTCACGGTGAGCTGGGATTGCCGCCACAGGCTCGGATTCACCGATCGCGGACAGGCACCGGCCAGAAAGTCGTAGGAGTCGGTGTCCCACACCACCTTTCCCGAGGCGTCGGTGATCTTGCCCGGCTCGAGGGAGGCGATCCAGCCCCGATCGGCATCGGCGAAATCGGCAGTGTCGCCGAAGGGCAGATTGTCGGCCAGCGCGCGATTGGCGTCCGCGACGGCCTCGGTCGGGTCCGTCTGCGTCCTCGACGGTGTGATCGCGCCGGTGTCGTCGCCGCAGCTGGTGACGGTCAGGCCGACAGCCAGCGCGGCGGCCGTCCCGGCTCCGACGCCGAGCATGCCGCGGCGCGACACCTCGAACCGCTGGGTATTCGTCCCGTCCACCACGACAACCTCACTCAGGTGCTCACGTCCCGCCGCGGCGGTGCGACCAGGCGTCGCTATTGCAGCATAACTGCAATAGCCGAGTTAGGGCGCGGCGATCGGCACCGCGGCCAGCTGGATCTCGAGCAGCAACCGGTCGGCGGGATCGGCCAGGTCGATGCCGAGCACGGACTCGGCTCGGCGCAACCGGTACCGCAGCGTGTTCGGATGCACGCGCAGCACGGCGGCCGCGGCGCTGACCTCGCCGTGTGCCCGCAGGTAGGCCAGTACCGAGCGGCGCAGTTCGGCGGCGTGTTCGCGGTCGTAGGCGTCGAGCGCGCTCAGCCGGGGATCGTGCAGGTGTGGGCGGTCCCGGACCAGCCCCACGATCTCGGCCAGCAGCACCGCCGTCCTGGCCTCGGCCAGCGTGGCGACCCGACTGCCCGACGCCGCGGCGGCCGGGCTGTCCAGGACCCGATCGACTTCGGCGCGGGCGCTCGCGACCGCCGTCAGCCCGGCCACCGGAGCCGCGACGGCCGCGCGCACCACCAGCCCGCGCGCCTGTTCGAGCTGCTCGACGAGCTTGCGCAGCCAGGAGCCGACGCTGCGCTCGGAGTGATACGACGGCAGCAGCACATACACCCGGTCATCGATCGCCTCGGTCACCGAGTCGTCGCGAAAAGCACTGGCGTGCAAGCGGATCAGGGCGCTGGAGGCGGCCAGGTCGGCGCCCGGGCCGACCGGCGCGAAGCCGATCACCGCGGCGGGGCCGGTGGTCGGCAGGTGCAGCGCGGCCGCCACGGACGGGACGTCCACGCCGTCACCGTGCGCGCCGAAGAGCCTGCGCACCAGCAGGGCCTCGGTCGAGGGCGCGTCCAGTCCGCGCGCGATGATCCGCGCCGCGACCGCCGACGCGCCGCGCAGCACCTGGGCGGCATCGGGGCGCAGCGGGCGGTGACCCTGTTGCAGCCAGATGGTGCCGAGCATCCGCGGGGGCGTGCCGCGCCGGATGCCGACCACCAGCCTGCGCCGGATGTCGAGCTCGGGATGTTCGGGCACGTCGACGACCTCGTCGCTGCGCCGCACCCGGTCGAACACACCCCATTCGCGCAGGATCCGCAGGTAGTCGCCGGGTCCCTCGCGGCCGAGGATGGACCGGATGCGCAGTTGATCGGCGGAGGCGTCGGAGGCCGAGTAGGCCAGCACGTGTGAGTGCGGGTCCTCGATGGAGACCATCCCGCCGGTCTCCCTGGCGACCACCTGCGCGAGCCCGAACAGGTCGGTGTCGGGGGCGAGCAGGTCGTGGTCGTCGGCCGCGGCGCGCTGGCCGGGCGAGCGGGCCAGCATCCGGCGTACCAGCGCGAACACCTGGTCCCAGCGTGCCTGCCGGTGCACATGCACCAGGGCGATGCCCGCCGTCGACGCCGCGACCCGCACGGCGGGCGAGTCGTTGGCGCTCTTGGTCATCAGTACGCGCGGGCGCTGGCCGGGATCGCGGGCGCCCACCCCGCGCAGCCATCGCACCATGGCCTCGGCGTCGACGCCCACGAGCAGATACACCTCCGGCAGCGGGCCCTCGGTGTCGAGCTGGTCGGGCAGATCGGCGGGTTCGGCGAGCGCGACCGAGCGCAGCGGGACCGATTCCCCCGCCGGCGCGGCGACGAGGGTGGCGACGGTGTGGTCGAGGGCGGCGAGCAGCTCACCCAGGGTAGTGGCGTCCTCCGGCATCACGAACCTCCCGTCGCTTTGTCCGATCGGACGAACATCGGTCGGGTTCTTCGTCCGATCAGCCGATTATGCCGCCTCCCCCTCGGTGTTGACTACGTCACATCCCGCCCCTACTCGACGCAGGAGCCGCCTTCATGGACGCCATCGCGACCACTCCGCCGCCGGTCAACGAGCCTGTCGGCACCTTCGCCCCGGGGACCCCGGAGCGCGCCCGGCTGCGTACCGCACTCGCGGACCTGTCCGCGACACCCACCGAGATCCAGCACGTGATCGGTGGCCGTCACCTGCGCGGCGACGGCCCGAGTTTCGAGGTCGTCCAGCCGCACCGGCACACCGCCGTGCTCGGCACCCTGCACGACGCGACCGCCGCCGAGGCCGCCGCCGCGGTCGAGGCGGCCGACGCCGCGGCACCGGCCTGGCAGGCGATGTCGTTCGACGACCGGGCCGCGATCTTCCTGCGCGCGGCGGACCTGCTGGCCGGACCGTGGCGCGAGCGGATCTCGGCCGCGACCATGCTCGGCCAGTCCAAGTCCGCCTATCAGGCCGAGATCGACGCGCCGTGCGAGCTGGTCGACTTCTGGCGCTTCAACGTCTCCTTCGCCCGCCAGATCCTGGCCGAACAGCCGATCTCGGCGCCCGGGGTGTGGAACCGGATGCAGTACCGGTCGCTGGAGGGTTTCGTCTACGCGGTCACGCCGTTCAATTTCACCGCCATCGCGGGCAATCTGCCGACCGCGCCCGCGCTCATGGGCAACACCGTGGTGTGGAAGCCGGCCCGTTCCCAGGCTGTGGCCGCCTACCTGACCCTGCGCCTGCTCGAGGCCGCGGGACTGCCCGCCGGGGTGATCAACCTCGTCCACGGCGCGGGACCGGAGATCTCCGAGGTCGTGCTCGCCGATCCGCGGCTGGCGGGCGTGCATTTCACCGGGTCGACAGCCACCTTCCAGCACCTGTGGCGCGAGGTGGCGCAGCGCATCGACCGGTACCGCAGCTACCCGCGCCTGGTCGGCGAGACCGGCGGTAAGGACTTCGTGCTGGCCCATTCCTCGGCGGACCCCGCCGTGCTCACCACGGCGCTGCTGCGCGGCGCGTTCGACTATCAGGGCCAGAAGTGCTCGGCCGCGTCGCGCGCGTTCGTCCCGCTCTCGGTGTGGGCGGCGATGTCGGAGGATCTGATCGAACGCACGACGGCGCTGCGCTACGGCGACGTCACCGACTTCACGAATTTCGGTGGGGCGCTGATCGACCGGCGCGCCTTCGAACGCAACGCCGCCGCTCTCGAGCGGGCCAAGGCGACACCGGGGCTGACCGTGGTGGCCGGTGGCCACAGCGACGACGGCGTCGGCTGGTTCGTCGAGCCGACCGTCGTCGTGGGCGACGATCCCGCCGACGAGATCTTCCACACCGAATACTTCGGCCCGATCCTGGCCGTGCATGTCTACGACGACCGCACCCCCGACGGCTTCGCCGCGGCCATGGACCTCGTCGATCGCGGCAGCGCCTACGGGCTGACCGGGTCGATCATCGCCGAGGACCGCGCCGCGATCACCGCGGCCACCGAGCGGCTCACCTTCGCCGCGGGCAATTTCTACATCAACGACAAACCGTCCGGCGCGGTCGTCGGCCAGCAGCCCTTCGGCGGTGGGCGCGCCTCGGGCACCAACGACAAGGCGGGCTCGGCGCAGAACCTGCTGCGCTGGACCTCGGCACGCACCATCAAGGAGACCTTCACCCCGCCGACCGAGCACCGCTATCCCCATCAGGCACCCGACCCGGAGGTCCACTGATGTCCGCCCTCCTGCGCTCGACCCTGCTCGCCGCCGCCCGTTCACCCCGGCTGGAACGCGCCGTCACCCGACTGCCGGTCAGCCGGGCCGTGGTCGCCCGTTTCGTCGCGGGCACCACCACCGACCAGGCGGTGCGCGCGGCCGAAACACTGCTGCGCTCCGGCCGCTTCGTCAGCGTCGACTATCTGGGCGAGGACACCACCGACCTGGCGAGCGCGGAATCGACCGTCGCGCAGTACCGGACCCTCATCGCCGCGCTCGGCCGGCTTTCCCAGGCCGAGGTCGCGGCGGGCGCCGTTCGGCCACTGGAGGTCTCGGTGAAGCTGTCCGCGCTGGGTCAGGCCCTCCCCCGCGACGGTCACGCGATCGCCCGCGACCACGCCCGCCAGATCTGCGCGGCCGCCGAGGCCGCGGGACTGTGGGTCACCGTCGACGCCGAGGACCACACCACCACCGACTCGACGCTCGAGATCGTGCGCGAGCTGCGCGCCGACTACCCGTGGCTGGGCACCGTCCTGCAGGCCTACCTGCGCCGCACCGAGGACGACTGCCGCGCGCTGGCGGGTCCCGGCTCGCGCATCCGGTTGTGCAAGGGCGCCTACGACGAACCCGAGTCGGTCGCCTTCCGCGACCGCGCCGAGGTCGACGCGTCCTATCTGCGCTGCCTGGCGATCCTGACCGCGGGCGGCGGGTACCCGATGATCGCCTCGCACGATCCGGCGGTAATCGCGGCGGCCGGGGTGGCGGTGCAGTCGGCGCAACGCAAGACCGAGGAGTACGAGTACCAGATGCTGTTCGGCATACGCGCCGACGAACAGCAGCGACTCGCCGCCGCGGGCAACCACGTTCGCGTCTATGTCCCCTACGGTGACCAGTGGTACGGATATTTCATGCGCAGGCTGGCCGAACGGCCGGCCAACCTGGGGTTCTTCCTGCGCGCGCTGGTCGGCGGGCGCGGGTGACGACCGGCTGTCCCTTCGGGCACCACCGCTGAACAATATTCACTCTCGGCGCCCGCGGCCCCGACGTGGCGGTGTACTCAGCTGAGCCTCCCGGCAGGAGGTCGGCTCGTACATCGCGACGCGGCGGTGTGCGCCGACGGAAGGAACGCGAATGTCTTTCGCACAGTTGCGCGCCCAGATGCTGCGCCGTAAACCCCTCGTCGACGTCGAGGACGAGATCCCGAGCGACGAACGGCTCGCCAAATCGCTCGGCCTGTGGCAGCTGACGGCGATCGGCGTCGGCGGCATCATCGGCGCGGGCATCTTCACCCTGGCTGGTTCGGTCGCCCACTCGGTCACCGGTCCGGCGGTGCTGATCTCGTTCTTGATCGCCGGTGTGGCCAGCGCGGCGGCGGCGCTGTGCTACGCCGAGTTCGCGGGCATGGTGCCCAAGGCGGGGTCGGCCTATACCTACGGCTACGTCTCGCTCGGTGAGCTGGCGGGCTGGTTCATCGGCTGGGATCTGCTGCTCGAGTACATCGCCGTGGCGGCGGTGGTCGCGATCGGCGTGTCCGGCTACTTCGGGTTCCTGCTCGACCAGGTCGGCCTGACCCTGCCCGAATGGATGCTCGGCGCGCCCGATACCGGCGAGGGACGGGTCGTCGACCTGTTCGCCGTGCTGTTCTGCCTGGGCACCGCGTGGGTGCTCTCGCGCGGGATCGGCAGCGTCGGCCGGTTCGAGACGATCGCGGTCGGCATCAAGGTCGCGCTGGTCGTGCTCATCGTGGCGCTGGGCGTGTTCCACATCGACAGCGCCAACTACGACCCGTACTTCCCGTTCGGGACCGGCGCGGTGTGGACGGGCGCGGCGACGGTGTTCTTCGCGGTGTTCGGCTACGACGCGATGAGTACCGCCGCCGAGGAATCGGTGGACGGACGCAAGCACCTGCCCAAGGCGATCATCTACTCCCTCGCCATCGCCATGGTGCTCTACGTGCTGGCCACGCTGGTGCTGACCGGCATGCAGAAATACACCGAGATCAGCCCGACCAGCGGCTTCTCCACCGCGTTCGAGTCGGTCGGGATGCCGGGTGTCGCCAACATCATCGCGGTGGGCGCGATCGTGGGCATCGTGACCGTGGTGCTGACGTTCATGCTCGGTGTCACCCGGGTGTGGTTCGCGATGAGCCGCGACGGCCTGCTGCCCGCGTGGTTCGCCAAGACCCATCCGACCCGCAAGGTCCCGACCAGGGTCACCTGGATCGTCGGTGTCGGCGCGGCGATCCTGGCCGGCGTGCTGCCGATCAACACCGTCGCCGAGCTCACCAACATCGGCATCCTGATGGCCTTCATCGTGGTGTGCGTCGCGGTGATCGTGTTGCGGCGCACCAGGCCCGACGCGCCGCGCTCGTTCCGGCTGCCGTTGATGCCGGTGATCCCGCTGGTCGGCATCGGGTTCTCGGCGTACCTGATCTACTCGCTGCCGTGGGAGACGTGGGTGCGGTTCCTGGTGTGGCTGATGGTGGGTCTGGTCGTCTATTTCGGCTACTCGCGCACGCATTCGGTGATGAACCGGACGGCGGTCCCGCCGAGCGCATAGCCCGGGTCCGGGCGGTCTGTGCTGTGATGGGCCGATGAGTTCAGGGCACGAAGTCGAGGCGGCGGGCGAGCGTACGGCGCGCCCGCCGCGGCGGCGCGATCCGGAGAAGACCCGCGAGGCCATCATCGACGGACTGCTCGCCGCGCTCATCGACGGCGATTTCGCGCCGACCACCCGCGCGATCGCGACCAGGGCGGGCACCTCCGAGCGCAGCATCTTCGTGCACTTCGCCGATCGCGAGGCCCTGCTCGTCGCCGCGGTAGAGCGCCAGTCGGCGACGGTGGAGGCGTGCCTGATCACCCCCGATCCCACACTGCCGCTGGATGATCGGATCACGCTGGCGGTCCGGCAGAGCGCGGCGATCTTCGAGCTGCAGCGCTCGCCGCGGCTGCCCGGCCTGCAGGAGTCCCGCTCGGTGCCCGCGATCGACGCGCGGATGCGCCGCACCGACGAGCGCATCCGCGACACCCTGGCGGCGCTGTTCGCCCCCGAGCTGGCCGGTGACGATCAGCTGCTCGACCTGGTCGACGGCGCGCTGGCCTGGCCCGCCCACCACCATCTGCGCGATCGGCGCGGCCTGTCTCGCGAGCAGACCGCGGCCGCGATCGAGCGGGCGGTGCGGCGGCTACTCGCTCAGGGCTGACTCCGGGCGCACCAGCACCCGTTTGAGGATCTTGCCGGTCTCCCCGCGCGGCAGCGCGGACAGGAAGGTGACATCGCGCGGGACCGAGAAGCGGCTGAGCCGGTTGCGGATATAGGTCCGCACCATGTCCGAATCCAGACCCGCCCCTTCGCGTTTCACCACGAACGCGGCCAGCCGTTGCCCGAACTCCCGATCCGGCACGCCGACTACGGCCACCTCGGTGATCTGCGGCAGATGGGCTAGCGCCTCCTCCACCGGGCGGGGGAAGACGTTCTCGCCGCCGGAGATGATCATCTCGTCGTCGCGGCCCGCGACGAACAACCGGCCCGCCGCGTCGAGGTAGCCGAGGTCGCCGGTGTCGAGCATCCCATCGGCTTCCTCCGGCGGCGCGGCGTTGACATAGCCGTCGAAGAGCATGTGGTTGGCGACGAAGATGTGCCCGGTTGCCCCGACCGGCACCGGTCGCAGGTCGGGACCGAGCACCGCCACCCGGGTGCCCAGCGGCGGGCGACCGGCGGTGGTCGGCGAGACCCGCAGGTCGGCGGGGGTGGCGACGCTGGCCCAGGACACCTCCGTCGAGCCGTACACGTTGTAGAGCACGTCACCGAAGGTGTCCAGGAAGCGCAGTACGGTGGCCCCGGCCAGGGGCGCGCCGCAACTGACGACGTGGCGCAGGCTCGACAGGTCGAAGCTCGCGCGGACCTCGTCGGGCACGTCGAGCAGCCGCTCGACCATGGTCGGGACGACGATCAGCGTGGTGATCCGGTGCGCGACGATCGCGCGCAGGCAGGCGAGCGCGTCGAACCCGTCGGTGAGCACCACGGTCGCGCGCAGCGCCGTGCTGAGCTGCAATCCGGCCAGCCCCCAGGTGTGGAACAGCGGCGCCGGGATGAGGACGACCTCCTCGACCCGCATCGGAATCCGCGACAGCAGCGCCGCGATGGTGCCGAACCCCTTGGGATGCGGGCGGCGCGCGCCCTTGGGCGAGCCGCTGGTGCCCGAGGTGAGCACGATCAGCCGTCCGGGGTGGGCCGGTACCGGAAAGTCGTTCTGCGCCAACGCGATCAGACCGTCGATGGTCGTGCGTTCCGGGTCCGGCGGCTGGTCGTCGGTGGTGAACCGGGGTACGTCGCTGTGCAGGTAGCGGATCAGGGTCTCCAGCGGCCCGTCGACGTAGACCGCGCTGAGCCGGTGCCGCTGCACGATCTCCTCGATCCGCCGGCCCGACAGCCCGGCGTTGAGCAGCGCCACGTCGACGCCGAGTTTGCCCGCCGCGACCATGGTTTCGACCATGCCCGCGTGATTGCGCGACAGCAGGCCGATGGCGTCGCCGGCCCGCAGGCCCAGGGAGTACATCGCCCCGGCCAGCGCGGTGGAGCGCGCGTCGACCTCGGCGAAGGTGCGGGTGCCGTGCGGGTCGATCAACGCGAGCCGCGTCGGGGTGTGCGCCGCGCCCGCGGCGTAACCACCGGCCAAGTTGAAGCCCCACTTCGCCAGGGAGCGAAGCTGTTTCACGATCGAGACGGGCTCAGGACGCATCAGGCCGGTGGCCGCGATGCTGCGGACCACTCCGGTATTGCGGCGCAGCACCGAGCGCTCGGCGTTGATCACGATCGAGGATCTGGTGCCCGCGATGATGTCGGCGGTCCGGCGCAGACCCGCCTTCACCCAGTCGGTGACCACGGAATTGCTGCGCGCGTCCAGCATCGGGTGCACCCTGGCCGCGGCGAACAGGGTGATGTCGAGGCGGGTGCGCTGCTCGTCTCCGCGCAGGCGGATCGCGGCGAAGCTGCCCAGCGCGGAGCTGCGCAGTTCGAAACTCTCGTACCAGCGTCCGATCTCGAGCACGAACTCGTGGGTCTGGATGCCCGCGGCGGCCGAGCCGACCCGGACCTGCCAGACCACCGAGCCGTCGGGTCGCTCGACCCGTTCGCAACTGCCGATGCCGGTGAACATTCGTGGGTAGCTCTGTGGGTCCAGCAGTACGTCCCACAGTGATTGACGCGCGATCGTGAAATCCGCGGAGACATCGATGACGTCGGTGACCAAACTCCGTGCTCTTCCCGTCGGCCTGTTCGACCAGTCGGTCGGCGGGCAAATCTGGGCGCCGCGGTCGATACCGCGGCGCGGGTCGTCACGCTACCCGTCCGTGCCGCTCCTCGATCCAGAATCAGACAAAACCGGTGGTTTCGGACCGCTTCCGCCGGACTTTGGTTTGCGCGCCACACCTCACGACGTTGTAGATGTGAAACTGTCCAATCGCTTGCACCCCACCCGGGGATGCCGAAGTATTGCTAGCAGTACCGACCCGATCTGCAGAAGTCGCCGCCCCGCGCGGCACGACGAGCGAAGAGGTGTGGATATGACAGCGAGCTGGCCAGGTTCGATGAACTCCTTCGACGACATCTTCCAGCGATTCTTCGGCCCCGGGATGTCGGCCAAACCCCCCGTGCAGCGCATCGACCTGGGCAGACTGATGACCGACAACGCCAAGTTGCTCATCGGATCGGCGCGCGAGGCCGCCCAGGAGTGGGGCAATACCGAGATCACCCCGGAGCACCTGCTCTACGCCGCCACCGAGGCCGAGCCGGGCCGCAGCATCGTCGCCGAGCTCAGCCTCGACCCCGACCAGGTTGCCGAGCAGATGCAGGACTTCCTCGACACCGGCTCGCCCAGCGAAAACGACCTCTCCGACATCACCCTCAGTCCCGGCACGAAGATGGCGCTGCGCGCCGCTCAGCGCCAGGCCGCCCAGTCCGGCAGCAGCTACATCGGGCCCGAGCACATCCTGCTCGGCATAGCCTCGCTGCCCGACTCCGTCGCCGCCCAGTCGCTGATGGCGGGCATCGCCGCCACCCAGAGCGGCACTTCCTCGGGTCCGGCCACCACGGGCGCACCGGCCAAGCGGCAGCAGAAGACCGACACGCCGACCCTGGACGAGTACGGCCGTGATCTGACCGCGGAGGCCCGCGAGGGTTTGGTGGACCCGGTGGTCGGGCGGGCCGAGGAGATCGAGCAGACGATCGAGATCCTGTCGCGGCGGCGCAAGAACAACCCGGTGCTGATCGGCGATCCCGGTGTCGGCAAGACCGCCATCGTGGAGGGTCTGGCGCAGCGGATCGTCAACAACGACGTGCCATCGACCCTCACCGACCGCCGCGTCATCGCGCTCGACGTCGGCACACTGGTGGCGGGCAGCAAGTATCGCGGCGAGTTCGAGGAGCGGCTGACCAAGATCCTCGACGAGGTCCGCGCGCACAAGGACGAGCTGATCGTCTTCATCGACGAACTGCACACCATCGTCGGCGCCGGTGGCGGCGGGGAGGGCTCGATGGACGCGGGCAATCTGCTCAAGCCCGCGCTCGCCCGCGGGGAACTGCACGTCGTCGGCGCGACCACGATCGACGAGTACCGCAAGTACATCGAGAAGGACGCCGCACTCGAACGGCGGTTCCAGCCCGTGATGGTCTCGGAGCCCTCGGTCGAGGACACCATCGAGATCCTGCGCGGCCTGGCCGACGTCTACGAGGAGCACCACCAGGTGCGCTACTCCGACGACTCGCTCATCGCGGCGGCCCAGCTCTCGGATCGCTACATCACCGACCGGTTCATGCCCGACAAGGCGATCGACCTGATCGATCAGGCAGGCGCGCGGGTCCGGTTGCGCTCGGGCACCCCCGATCCGGAGGCGAAGGCCAGAGACGAGGAGATCGCGCGGCTGTACCGGGAGAAGGACGCCGCCGTCGACAACGAGGACTACGAGAAGGCCAACGCCATCAAGGCCGATATCGCGGCCAAGGAAGAGGAACTCGAGGAGTCCGGCGTGCGATCCGGCGAGCCCGAGGTCCAAGTCGTCGACATCGCCGAGGTGATCTCGCGGCAGACCGGCATCCCGGTCGCCGACCTGACCGCCGAGGAGAAGCAACGCCTTCTCCAGCTCGAGGACGTGCTGCACAAGCGAGTCATCGGGCAGGACGAGGCGATCGTCGCGGTGGCCGAGGCGGTGCGCCGGGCCAGGGCCGGGCTCAAGGATCCGAACCGCCCGATCGGCTCGTTCCTGTTCCTCGGCCCGACCGGTGTCGGCAAGACCGAACTGGCGAAAGCGTTGGCGGAGGCCGTCTTCGGTGACGAGGACCGGCTGATCCGCTTCGACATGAGCGAGTTCCAGGAGAAGCACACCGTCTCCCGGCTCGTCGGCGCCCCACCCGGATACGTCGGCTACGACGACGCTGCCCAGCTCACCGACAAGGTGCGCAGGCAGCCGTACTCGGTGATCCTGTTCGACGAGGTCGAGAAGGCGCACCCCGATGTGTTCAATGTGCTGTTGCAGCTGCTCGACGACGGCCGGGTCACCGATTCCAAGGGCCGCACCGTCGATTTCAAGAACACCATCGTGATCATGACCTCCAACATCGGCTCCGATCTGATCCTGAAGGCGCCCGAGGGCGATCTGGACTCGATCGTGCCCGAGCTGGAAGAGCGCCTGCGCCAGCACTTCCGGCCCGAGTTCCTCAACCGCATCGACGAGCAGATCGTGTTCCATCGCCTCGACAAGACGCAGCTGGAACGGATCGTGAACCTGATCCTGGACAAGACCCGGCGCATGCTGGCGGCGCAGGACATCGGGCTCGAGATCAGCGACTCGGCGGTGGACTGGCTCGGCGAACGCGGATTCCAGCCCGAGTTCGGTGCCCGGCCGTTGCGCCGCACGGTGCAGAGGGAACTCGACAACCGGATCTCGCGGCTGCTGCTCGACGGCGGCCTCGACCCGGGCGCCACCGTGCAGGTCGACACCGCCGACGACGACCTGGTCGTCACTGCCCAGGCGGCGGCGAACACCGCCGACACCAACGGGTCCGCGCCGAAGTCGCAGGCGAAGCAGCCCGCCAAGAAGTCGGCGAAGAAGGGCGAGGACAAGAAGCTCGCCTCCTCGAAGAAGTAGCGGCGAACGACGATGGCCCGGTCCGCGCG
>NZ_JBCGFB010000061.1:20514-34023 GCF_038752175.1 Nocardia sp. No.11
ACCGGCGGCTGACCCGCGGCGAACGACGATGGCCCGGTCCGCGCGGACCGGGCCATCGTCGTTCGCCGCGGGTCAGCCGCCGGTGACCACGCAGGATTCACCGAAGCGGTAGCCCTTGCCGACGCGGACGTCGGCGCCGCGGCCGATCCCGCCCTGCAACGCCGCCAGACTGTGTGGACCGCTGCTGGACGGGATCCAGTCGATGCTGGCGGTGCCGTCGAGCGGGACGACCACGGCCAGCAGAGTGCCGTTGTCGTAGAAGGAGACAGGTTCGAGGTCGACGCTGAGCCGGGCGACCAGGTGATGGGTGCACCCGGTGCCGTAGTTGGTTGCCATCCCGACGCTGAGTCCGGGGTCGACCGTCAATTGCGAGACCGCCGCGGAGGCGGACGGGGAGCCGACCGTCATGGCCAGCAACGCCGTCCCGGTGGCCGCGATGGCGAAAGCGAATTTCCTGTCACTCATATCTCACGTCCTTGTGCTGCGGGGCCGGCCGAACGCGAGGCCGGCGAGTCGAGGTCAATCCTCACCCCATCGCGCGACCGATGGTGGGAGAACACACGAAACGTTTCCCGGCCCGGTCCACTACACGCGCGACCAGAGGGCGGGAGTGTTCGGCGGCGTCCAATTCGGGTCGTGCACGGTATGGGCCTGTCGGCAGCTGTAGGTGACGCCCTGGTAGGTGACTTCGTCGCCGATCGCGTAAATGGCGCCCTGGCGCCACCCGGACGCGGCCGGGGCCGTGGTGGTCGGGTGCTGGTGGGTGGTGGTGGCGGGCGGTGTCGTGGTGGCCGACGGCTTGGTCGTGGTGGTCGGCGATGTCGTCGTGGACGGTGTCGTGGTGGTGGTCGGTGTCGGTGCGGTCGTCGGTGTTCCGCCGCCACCGATTTCGAGGTCGACGCAGCTGTAGAAGGCGGCCGCGATATCACCGATATTCCAGACCGCGCGCAATTTCTGGCGGCCGGAATAGTTCGACAGGTCGATGGTGTGACTGACCTCCATCGGCGGCTGCTCGTTGCGCCCGTCGATCACCGCGATGCGCGTAGTACCGATGAAGTACTCCCAATTCAGGGTGCGATGGTTGGCGGTGTTCTTCCAGGTGAAGGTGGCGCGTCCGGAGACCTTCTGCGGAACCCAGCCGAGACTGTCGTCGTCGAGTTCGGGATATTTGTTCGCACTGCAATTGTTCAGCCCTTTCGGACCCTCGACACTCTGCGGTTCGTATTTCACCGCACCGCAGGACACCGATCCGCGGGCACATTGTTCCTGCCTACTGGCCGGGCCGGTGACCCAGCCGTGGGCATTCGCATTCGCGGTGGGAACCAGCAGGGTGGTGAGGGGTGCCAGGACAATGGCTCCGGCGATGGACAGAATTCGGCTTCGCACTGTCAATACTCCTAGGAAACGCACACGGAGGGCGGCAGGGGCCGGCGTGCCGTCCGGGAAACCATTCGAGCGATGTCACGAACACTTCGATATCGAACCGTGACAGGGACAGTAGGGCGAGGAAGATCACTCGTCAACCATCGCCAATAGCGAAAAATGCGACTACTCACGGGTATTCGACTCCGCGACACACTCGATGCGAAGACAGCGAATAATCACCGATCAGGACCGACCGGTTCGCACATCCGGCAATCATCCGGTTATCAGCCCAGCTCTGGACTTCCGGCAAGTTTGCCGGAAGTTGCCGAAATGCCGTCGAGTTGGCAACAAGGATGCTTACCGGGAGTCGGCGGCACCGCTGGGCGGCGAGCCCGGCGAACGTTGCGCGACTCCTCGAAATTCGTCCGGCGGGCTGTGTCGCTCAGCCGAGGAAGGCCACGATCCCGGCGGCGATGAGCTCGGCGTAGCTGGCCCGGCCTGCCGGCGTCTCGATGAGTTCGGCGTCGATGCCGGAGCGCATGTTGCCGCATTCGACCAGGGCGGACGGGCGTTGCGCGAGGTTGAGACCGGCCAGGTCGGCGCGCGGGTCGAGTCCGGCGGAGCCGACATAGGTGGCGGGCACCGCGCCGCCGTCCACCATCGCGTCCCGCAGAGCCGTCGCCAGCCGCACGCCCGCCTCGGCCTGGACCGGATTCAGCGGCGGGTCGGCATAGGCGATGTGGAAGCCGTGCGCGTCCGCGCCGGTATTGCCGTCGGCGTGGATGGAGACCACCGCGTCGGCCATCGCGTCGTTGCCGATCGCCGCGCGCCGGTCGACGCACGGGCCGACGCCGGTGTCGTCGTCGCGGGTCAGGATCACCCGCACGCCGCGCGCGCTCAGGGCCTCGCGCACCCGCTGGGTGACGTCCCAGGTGAACTCGTGCTCGGTGTATCCGCTCGCCGCGGCGGTGCCGGTCGTGTTGCAGGCCTTGGCGCCGCCGCGGCCGTCGGGCACCTGCGCGGTGATCTGTTCGAGGTGCGCGGCATTGGCGCCGTTGTGTCCGGGATCGAGGACGACGGTGCGGCCCGCCACCGGCGGCGCCACCGACGACACCGGTGACGCGGACGGGACCGCCTGGGCGGGGCCGGTTTTCGTCAAGGATTCGACCGCCACGGGAGCGGGCGCAGACGCCGGGGTGGTGGCACATCCGGCTAACAGCACGGTAGCCGGAAGCAGGCAGACGGGCAGGAACAGCGTGGTGCGCACCCCGCCACGGTGCCACACGCGGCATCGCGGGTCGCCGGACACCCGTCAGAGCGTCCGCTCTGCGCCGCAGGGCACCCCGCCGCCGGCACGGGGCACCCGGCGTCGCGCCCGTCCGCCACTCCCGACACCCTGCGTGGTGCCCTTCCGCCGGCCACTACCCCGCACCCGGGACCTCGTGTCGGGCAGTCATGTGGTCCGGCGCGAGGCCGCCGCGGGATCGCCCGATCCGCGCGGCCGGTCGATCCGCACGGCCGGTCGATCAGCGCACGACCACCCGCATCGGCAGACTCGCGTGCCGCCGGACGAACAGACTCGGCACCCATCGGGGCGGCGCATCCTCGACGAGGGTGAACCTCGCGGTGCGCTCGAGCAGCAAGGTGAGCGCGGCGGTCGCCTCGAGTCGGGCCAACGCCGACCCGATACAGAAGTGCGCGCCCGCGCCGAAGGCCGCGTGCGCCCGACCGCGTGGCCGGGCCAGATCGACGATGTCCGGTGCGTCGAACATCGCCGGATCCCGATTGGCCGCACCCCACAGCAACAGCAGGTGACTGCCCGCCGGCAGCGCCACCCCGGCCAGTTCGGTGTCGGCCGTCACGTGCCGGTGGTGACCGCGGAAGGGCGACTCCACGCGCAGTGCCTCGTCCAGGAAGGCCGGCACCAGCTCGGGACGCTCGCGCAGCGTGTCCTGCAGGTCGAGGTCGGTTGCCAGCAGCCGGGCCGCCGAGGCGATCAGTCCCGCGGTGGACTCGCCCCCCGCCCCGATCAGCTGGACCACGATCAGCACCGCCTGCTGCTCGTCGATCCGGCCCGCCGCCACGGCCGCGGCGAGCACGTCGACCAGTGTCTGCGGCGCCCGCTGCCCGCCGGTTCGCGCGATCGCCGCGGTCACCGCCAGGTAGGCGTAATGGGCCAGTGCGGCGGCCGAGGTGACCAGCTCGGTCATCCGGCCCTCGGCGACCACGCCGCCCAGCATCTCGGTGGAGTCGTAGGCCCATGCCAGCAGCCGCGGCACATCGGCGCGCGGGAAGCCGACGAGGTCGGCGATCAGCGCCAGCGGCAGCCGGTCGGCGATGCCGGTGGCCCAATCGATCCGGTCGCCGTCGAGTTCTTCCGTCCAGAGCTGTTCGGTGAGGTCGGTGACCACGGGCCCCAGCGTCCGGACCCGCTTGACCAAGGCGGGGCCGACGACGCCGCGGTGCGCGGCATGCACCGCGCCGTCCGCGGTCGCGAGCACGTGCACGCCAGCGCCGGTGGCGTCGAGGTCGAAGGTGAGCGGCGCCGCGCCCGGCTGGGCGACCAACACGGCCGTCAGATGGGAGGAGAAGTCCAGGGTCCGCGCGGTCGCTTCGGTGACGGCGGCCCACGATGCGACGAGGTAGAAGTCAGTGCCGGGCACCCGGTGGACCGGGGCGTGCTCGCGCAGCGCGTCGTAGAGCGGGTAGGGGTCGTCGAGTACTGCCGCGTCGAACAGATCGATCGCCCCGAGGTCCGTGGTCATCGTCGCCGCCTTTCCTGATCAGGTTGTCGCGCTCACGGTTCCCCGGGGTGATGAGGAGGTCAACATCCGTCTCAGGGTGAGACGGAGGATGCGGAGAACAGGGGTTCACCCGATACACGAAAGGGCCTACTTCCTGCGCGAGATGAGGTAGACAAAGTGGCGAAACCATCTCACCTCGAGACAGCGAAGGAGACCGGGATGACCACCGACTGGCTGGCGGGCGGCGACCGCCGCGCCGTGGCGATCGACCGGATCGAGCGGGCCGCGCTCACCCTGTTCCTCGAACGCGGCATCGACGACGTCACCGCCGACGACATCGCCGCCGCGGCGGGGTGCTCACGCGCGACGATGTATCGCCATGTCGGCGGCAAGCCACGCCTGGTCCGCGCGGTCATGGTCCGGGCGGCGGGCACCGTCGCCGGCCGGGTCGAGGCGGCGGTCGACCAGGTGCCCGCCCGACGACGTCCGGTCGAGGCGATCCTGGCGGCCGTGGCGGCGATCCGCGCCGATCCCGTGCTGCGGCAGTGGCTGGTCCGGCACCGCTCCCCCGACACCGACGAATTCCTCGCCGACGCACCGGAGCTGGGCCGGATCGCGACCGCGCTCACCCGCATCGCCCCCGACGACGCGGCGGCGGGCTGGATCGTGCGGGTCGTGCTCTCGCTGCTCACCTGGCCGCTGCCCGACGCCGCGGCCGAACGTCAGCTCGTCGAACGGTTCGTCGGCCCGGCCCTGCGCCCGCGCTGAGCGCGGATCACGGCAGCGGCAGCGGCGGCGTCTTCGGGAACTCGACCGGCAGCGCGGCCAGCGAACGATGGAACGGGCCGGGCCGCCACACCAGTTCCTCGGCGGGCACGGCCAGCCGCAGTTCCGGGAGGGCGTCGAGCAATTGGTCGATCGCGTCCTGCACGATCAAGTACGCCACCGACTTGGCCGGGCAGCCGTGCGGGCCCGCGCTCCACGCCAGGTGCGCCCGGTTGTCCACCACGTCGCGCCCGGCGATGGCCGGGTCGTTGTTGCAGGCCGACATGCTGATCACGACCGGTTCGTTGGCGGGCAGCCACATGTCGTCGACCAGGATCGGCTGGCGCGGGTAGGTCATGCAGAAGTTCGCCAGCGGCGGGTCGGTGAAGAGCACCTCGTCGAGCGCGTCGCGGGTCGACAGGCTGCCGCCCAGGACATTGCCGGCGAAGCGGTCGTCGGTGAGCATCAGCCGCAGCGTGTTGACCACCAGATTGAGCATCGGCTCGATGCCCGCGCCGTAGAGCACCAGCAGCTGGTGCACCATCTCCTCGTCGGTGAGCGCGGCCGGATGGTGCAGCAGCCGGGTGGCGACGTCGTCGCCCGGCTCGCGCTGGCGCAGCGCGACCAGGTCGGTCAGCGCCGAGGCCAGCAGGTTGTTGCCCGCCTCGGCGTCGTCGCCCTCGAAGATCTGCGCCATGCCGGTGGCCACCTGCTGACCGATCTCGGGCGTGCAGCCCAGCATCGAGTTCAGCGCCTGGAACACCAGCGGAAACGCGTACTGGCTCAGCAGGTCCGCCGAGCCGGTCGTGCAGAAGCTGTTGATCAGCGGGATCGCGAACTGCTCGATCGTGGCGTGCATCGAGTACAGGTCCACGCCCGCGATACCGGCGACATTGGCCTGCCGGTACCTGGCGTGCTCGGCACCGGTGGTGCGCAGCGCGGCCGGGCGGAATTGCAGCATCGGCAGCACCGGGCAGTCCTGCGGGATGTTGCGCTGCCACGTCCGCGGGTCGGCCGGGAAGTGCTCGGGATCGTTGAGGATCCGCACCGCCGTGTGATACCCGATGACCAGCGTCGCGCGGATCCCCGGCGACAGCTCGACCGGCACCACGGAACCGAACCGGCGTCGCATCTCCCGGTAGGCCGCCTGGGGATCGGCGGCGAACTCGGGGGCGTACATCGGTACCCGCTCGTCGGCCGCGAGGTCCACTGTCATGACGCTGTTGCTTCCTGCCTGCGGAACAGATACTCCGCCAACGTGATCAGCGCGCGCAGACCGTGGTCGCGACGCCGGGCGTCGACCGCGACGACCGGCGTCTCCGGCGCCAGGTCCAGCGCCTCACGCACTTCCTCGAGCGGGTAGCGGCGGAAGCCCTCGAACTCGTTGACCGCCACGGCGTACGGCACCCCGCGCTGTTCCAGCGCCGAGAGCACGTCGTCGGCCTTCTCGATGCGCCGGGTGTCGACGAGCACCAGCGCGCCCAGCGCGCCGCGGGCCAGCTCCTCCCACAGCGGGGCGAAGCGTTCCTGGCCGGGCGTGCCGAACAGGTACAGCGCCAGTTGCGGATTCAGGGTGAGCCTGCCGAAATCCAGCGCGACGGTGGTCTGCACCTTGCTGCCCAGCCCGGCCAGATCGTCGACGCCGATGCTGGCCTCGGTGATGGTCTCCTCGGTGCGCAACGGCCGGATCTCGGACACCCCGCACACGAAGGTCGTCTTGCCGACGCCGAAATTGCCCGCGACCAGAATCTTCACCGATCGCGTCACGGTCTCCGCGACGTAGTCGACCTCACCCCGCGATGGCACGGAGACCATGCAGCACCTCCTTGATCAACGCGAGTTCCGGCTTCACTTCGGCCGGAGTCGGGCACTGTAGATGGCCGCTGTCGAGCAGATCGGACACGATGATCTTCACGACCGACGCGGGCAGATCCAGATACGCCGACAGCTCCGCGATCGAGAGCGCACCGCGGCGGCTGGTGAGCGCGAGGACCCGGCGCTCGTCGGGACGGTGATCGGGTCGTGCGTCGGCGACCGAGCGGACCAGGGTCACCAGGTCCAGTTCATGGGCGGCCCGAACCCGGCCACCGGTGCGCACATACGATCTGACCAGGTCGGGATCGCGCCTGCCCCGGCTCATTACCTGCCACCGTGCCGCGGCGCGCTGCCGATCTCGTGGCCGACCCGCGAGGCGAGCTCGTTCATCCGGTGCGCCACCAGCGCGACGTCGACATCGGCGGTGGTGGCGACGCCTAGCAGCGCGCCGGACCCCGCGGCGGTGATCATCACCATGCCCTCGTCGTATTCGGTCATGTTCTGGCGCACCGTGTTCGCGGGACCACCGCAGAACTCGCCGAGGGCCTTGCCGAGCGAGCGCAGGCCGGAGGCGGCCGCGGCGAAGCGTTCGGCGTCGTCCTTGGCCACGCCACGGGAGTGCGCGATCCGCAGACCGTCATCGGAGAGCAGCACCGCGAAGCGGACGCCCGGGATCTCCAGATCCTCGAGCAGCCACGCCAATCGGTTCGTGCTATCGGCTACCGGTGTGCTCATCGGCTGTTCCTTCCGTGGTTCGCTCGGCCGCAGCGAGGCGACCGCTGCGGGAGCCGCTGTGCCAGGCAGCGGCGAGGTCGGGGCGAGCCTGCCCCGCTTCTTCGGCGGGTACTCCCGCCGAATCCGGCGCGACCGGCCTGCGGCGGCGCTTGGGTAGTCCCCCACTGGTGATCTCGTGTACCTCGGCGTGCGGCGCGTCGTCCTCGACGAGCGCGGGGACGGGCACCGGAAGATGCGCGGGCGCGGCGAGTTCCGGTTCGGGCAGCCGCGGCGCGGCACCGCTGACCAGCAGCGCCGACGGCACGTAGACCATCGCCCGCATGCCGCCGAAGATGTTCGGCCCGTCGACGTGGACGGAGAACCCGTAGCGCCGCGCGAGCGCGGCGATACCGGGGAAGCCGACCTTCGGCGCGGGTCCCAGATCGTGGATGTCGACGGCGCGTTCGCCGCTGAGCACCTGCCGCGCGTCCTCGAGCTGCTCCGGACTCATCCGCATGCCCGCGTCGTCGATGATCACGGTGACGCCGTGATGCCCCTCCTGGAACCCCACCTCGACGAACGACGACGGCGGCGAATAGCGCAACGCGTTATCCAGCAGCGTGGCCAGGGTGTGCACGAGCGGCTCGACCGCGCGGCTGATCACCACCCGGTCCGACTGTCCCGAGCGCACCCGCAGGTACTCCCGGACACGGCCGGTGGCGCCGCCCGCCACATCGGTGAGCGACTGCTGCGGCCAGCGCCGCCCGGGCAGACCACCGGAGACGATCACATAGGACTGCGCCTGTCGGATCATCTGCTGGACGGTGTGGTCGATCCTGGTCAGCGTCTCGTAGATCGCGTCGTCGCGGTGTTCGCGCAGCGCCGCGCTCACCACCTGGCCGAGGTCGGTGCCCAGGCTCACCACGGAGGTGCCGAACGAGCGCACCGCGGCACTGGTGGCGGCCCGCGAGGTGGCCGACAGTTCGTCGCGCGCGGCCTCCTGGGCGGCCTGCACCTCGCTGATGCGCCGCTGCTCGCCGTAGCGTTCGACCATCGCCCTGGTCTCCTCGGCGACCACCCGCAGATCCTCCGCGTGACCGGTGGCGATCATCTGCAGCACCTGGCCGACCTGCGACTCCTGCAGCTCGGGGGGCAGATCGACAGCGACCGAGGGGATCTCGTGCCTGCGCACGGCCGTGGTGATCGCCGGCAGCGTCGTCTGCGCCAGCTGGATCAGCGCGTTCTCACACGCGACACGCTCGCGGATAGCGGCGTCGGCCCGCAGCCGCTGCTGGCGCTCGTTGCGCATGGCGAACACCGTCACGGCCAGCGCGAGCAGTAACAGCGGCGCTCCGATGACGAGTAACAGCACCGCGATTCCTGAGTTCATCAGATCTTTCGTCGTCGTCGACCACACCACGCCCTGGCCGGTGGGCCCTCACCGGCCCGCCCGGGAGGCATTCGCCCGGGGGCGCGGTGGGGTCGGATATCCGATCCACACGCCCCACTTCCAGCGACCCGCACACAGTAGCAGCACCATGATCGACTTCGGCGCGGATCGTCCTGTCCGGCATCAGAATTCCCGCCCGTCCACCTGGGCGCTTGATCTATTCTGGTTTGCTATGCCGCGGTCCGGTCGAGTCGGAACCTCGGGTACCGGATACCATCCCGGCGTGGCGAAACTGAAGCTCTCCGTCGATGTCCCCGTCCCGCCGGACCAGGCGTGGGCCCACGCTTCCGACCTGCCCGCACTCGGCGACTGGCTCACCATCCACGAGGCCTGGCGCGGCACCCTGCCCGAGGACCTCACCCCCGGCACCGTGCTGGTCGGCATCGCGCGCGTGAAGGGATTCCGCAACAAGGTCACCTGGACCGTGCGCACCGCCGAGCCCCCGCGCCGTCTCGCGCTCACCGGCGCGGGCATCGGCGGCACCAAGTTCGGCCTGGCCCTGCTGGTCGAACCGAAGGGCACCGGCTCGAAGGTCAGCGTCGACATCGACCTCGGCGGCGCACCGCTGTTCGGCCCGATCGGCTCGGCCGTGGCCAAGGCACTGCGCGGCGACATCGAACGCTCGCTCGAGGCATTCGTGAAGCTCTACGGCTGAGGTGGTCCGCCCGACCGGCGGTGCCCTCGGTCACGTCGGCGCCTGCCGTGGCGTGGGTCCGGCGCGAGCGCGCCGACCGATGCCGCGACGACGCGAAAGCCCGGGTGGACCATCGTGTTCCACCCGGGCCTTCCGGTTCGATCGGCCGATCAGACCATGAGCGAGGCTTCGGCGTCGACCGGGGCGGCCGGCTTGGTGCGCGGCAGGAAGAACGCCGGGATCAAGGTCAACCCGGCCAGGATCACCGCGACCCAGTAGGTGTGGCTGAACGCCTCGGCGGCCAGGTCCAAGCCGTGCTGGATCACCTCGGGCGGGAACTGCGCCGCGAGTTCGGGCTTGGCGTTGGAGGCGATGCCGATCTGCGTCGCGGGGTGATCGTTGAGCTGGGCGGCCAGCACCACCGACATCGTCGCGGTGCCGATCGAGGCCGCGGTCTGGTTGATGATGTTCATCAACGTCGAGCCGCGCGCGACCTGGGCGTGCGAGAGCGTCTGGATGGCGGCGGTCATCACCGGCATCATGGTGCAGCCCATGCCCAGACCCATCACGAACAGCGCGCCGCCGATCATCAGGTAGGACGTGTCGGCCTCGAGCTGGGTGAACCCGGCCAGGCCGACGGTGATGAAGGTGATGCCGAACAACACGATCTTGCCCGGCCCGATCTTGTCGACCAGGAAGCCGGCGATCGGCATCGTCAACATGGCGCCGATACCCTGTGGCGCCATGAGCAGACCGGAGTCGAACGCCGTCTCACCGCGCACCTGCTGCAGGTAGTTGGGCAGCAGGAAGCCTGCGCCGAAGAACGCCGTCGCGAACAGCGACATGGTCAGCACCGAGAAGCGCAGCGACCGATTGCGGAACAGGCGCAGGTCGATCAGCGGATGTTCGGTGCGCAGCGCGTGGAACACGAACGCCACCAGCAGCACCGCGCCGATGAGCGCCGGAACGAGCACGCGCGCGGCGAGCACCGTGCCCTTCTCGGGGATGGAGGAGACGCCGAACAGGAACAATGCCAGACCGGGCGAGGCCAGCAGCATGCCGAGGAAGTCGAACGATTCCGACGGCTTGGGCTTGTCGGGGGCGAGCACGAGGTAGGCCAGGACCAGAGCGACCAGGCCCAGCGGCAGATTGATGAGGAAGATCCAGTGCCAGCTGAAGGAGTCGATCAGCCAGCCGCCGAGAATCGGGCCACAGATCGGGCCGAGCAGCATGGGCACACCGAGGACCGCCATCACTCGCCCGATCCGCTGCGGGCCGGCGGCGTGGGTCATGATCGTCATGCCCAGCGGCATGAGCATGCCGCCACCGATGCCCTGGATGACGCGGAAGGCCACCAGCGACTCGATACTCCACGCCATCGAACACAGCACCGAGCCGAGGATGAAGAAGCTCAGCGCGGCCATATAGAGGCGTTTGGTGCCGAAGCGGTCGGCGGCCCAGCCTGTCATCGGGATGACCGAGGCCAGGGCCAGGGTGTAGCCGGTCATGGTCCAGGCGACGACCTCGACGGAGGCGTTGAAGTCCGCCATGAACGTCGGAATCGCGACGGTGACCACGGTGATGTCGAGGATCGACATCACCGCGCCGAGGACGACTACGCCCGCCACTTTGAGTACGGCTGCGTCCAGCTTGTCGGAGGTGGGATCGGCGGCGCCGATATCCGGAGGTTTCGTCACCGCTTGAGCCTGGCACCTTTCGACGCCGAAGACCAGTGGAATTTTTCTGCCACCTCGGCCGCCCGCAGCGCCGCCACCAGGGACTCGGACGAAGCGGGCAACAACGGCAATCGGACCGCCGCACTGGGGATCTGCCCCCGCTCGGCGAGCACCGCTTTGATCACCGTCGGGTTGGGTTCGGCGAACAGGGCGGCGCCGAGGGCGTCGAGGCCGTGGCCGAGGGCGCGTCCTCGGGCGACGTCATCGGCGAGCCAGGCGGCGACCAGCTCGGCGTAGGCGGCGGGCGCCACATTGGCCGCGGCCAGGATGCCGCCGCGCGCACCGAGCGCGAGCAGGGCCGAGGCGAACCGGTCGTCGCCGCCCAGCACCGTCGTGGTCTCCCCCGCCCGCGCCATCAGCTCGACACTGGCCGCGTCGATACCGCCGACGGAATGCTTGAACCCGGCGATGTTCGGAATCCCGGCGAGGCGCACCAGGGTCTCGCCACCGAGCGGACGCGCGGTGCGGTAGGGCACGTCGTAGACGTACAGCGGGGCCGGACTGGCCGCCGCGAGCGCCGTGAAGTGCGCGATCACGCCCTCCTCGCTGGGCCGCACGTAGTACGGCACTACCGCCAGCACGCCGGCGACCGGCTGCCGGAGTTCGCCGACCGCCCGCACCGAGTCGGCGGTGGCATTGCCGCCCGCGCAGACGATCAGCGGTGCGTCCCGGTCGGCGCACACGGCGGCGCAGCGATCCAGCACCCGTGCCCGTTCCCCGGCCGTGAGTGCCGAGGGCTCGGCGGTGGTCCCCAGGGCGACCAGCCCGGTCGCACCCGCGTCGAGCACGTGGTGCGCGTGCTCGTCCAGCGCGGTGAGCGCGAGCTCGCCGTCGGCGGTGAAGGGGGTGATCATGGGAACGAACAGTCCCTGCAGCGATGTCATGGGTCCATCGTCGAGCCACGGATTCATCAGGTCCAGTTCACGTTCGTGACGATAAACGTAAGCTGATCTGATGCTCGACGTCCGCAAACTCCGTCTGCTGCGCGAACTCGCCCATCGCGGCACCATCGCCGCGGTCGCCGACGCGCTCAGTTACACGCCGTCGGCGGTCTCCCAACAGCTCACCGCCCTCGAACGCGAAGCGGGCGTCCCGCTGCTCGAGCGCACGGGCCGACGCGTCCGGCTCACCCCGGCGGCGCACGTCCTCGTCGGCCACACCGAGACCGTGCTGGCCGCGCTGGAACGCGCCGATGCCGAATTGGCCTGCGCCCGAGACGAACTCGTCGGCACCCTGCGCATCGGCGCCTTCCCCACCGCCGCCCGTACCCTGCTCTCCCCCGCCCTGGTCACCCTGAGCACCGACCACCCCCGCCTGGAACTCACGGTCACCGAGATCGACCCCGCCGACGTCCCCGACGCCCTGCGCGCGAGCACCCTCGACATCGCCCTGACCCACGACTACGACCTCGTCCCCGCCACCACCGACCCAGCCATCCACACCGAGCCCTTGCACACCGAGACCGTCTATCTCGCCACCAGACACCCCACCGTCACCACCGAGGCCCTCCGCGCTCACCGCGAAGCCCCGTGGATCGCGGGCACTCCCGGCACCCTCTGCCACACGGTCACCCTGCGCGCCTGCCAGGCCGCAGGTTTCACGCCCCACATCCGCCACCACGCCGACGACTTCAACACCGTCCTGGCCCTGGTCGCCGCCGACGCGGGCACCGCGATCGTCCCCGCCCTCGCCCTGCACTCCCCACCCGGCGACATCGTCCTCACCCCGCTGACGACCCGCCGCCGCACCCATCTCGCCTACCGCAACGGCACCGCCGACCACCCCGCTCTCCACGCGGCTCGCACCGCCTTGCGCGCGGCGGCCCGCGCCGCGGACATCGCCTGAACGCCAGGCCCGGTCAGCCGTCCCGGCAACCGATCACCCACCGCCCGCGGCGGTCTTCTCCCGGTGTGGAGTCCGCTGGCGGGTGCGGGTGGCCGAGACCGGGTCGATGGCCGGCATGGACCACTGAGCCGAGAGGGCGAGGCTGGGTTCGCGGCCCGAGGCGACGTGACGGTAGGCGATCTCGGCGGCGGCGTCGGGGTCGCCCGCGGCGATGGCGGCGTAGAGGGCTTCGTGCTCCTCGCACTGGGTGCCGGGGTCGCGCTCCTTGGTGAGATGGAACAGCCAGCGGACGCGAGATTCCAAGGGGCGCAGCAACGATTGCAGCAGTGGATTGCCGGAGACCTCGACGATGAGCGCGTGGAAGCCGGCGTTGGCGGCGGCGATCGCGGCCTGGTCACCGGCGGCGGTGGCGCGGCGCGCGGCGTCGAGCTGGTCGCGCAG